>CBINOT010000050.1:0-29820 GCA_966252355.1 uncultured Opitutus sp.
AGGCGCCCTGGTCCACGTCGCTGCGCATGACGGCAAACACTTCGCCCGCTTGCGCCGCCGACATGAAATTGGGCAAACTCAAATAATCGTTGCTCCCGTCGAACCGCACGACCGGATGGCCATTCAGCGAGTTCGCCACCATCGTCGGCCTGGATCCGCTTTGAGTCTGCGTGGCGTTCATCACGCGGCCGCTCTTGTCCTGCCAGGCACTGATCGCACCGTTAGCGTCGCTTAGCACGCCGTCGTCCGCCTTGAGCCACAGCCGCACGCCGTCGGTCGGCATGACACCGGAGTCCGACCACGTGAGCGAAATCGTGTAGGTAACGTCGGCCGATCGTGTCTGCTGGCCCTTCGTATCGGTGACGATCGCATAGACCGTCAGAGGCGTGTCGGTGGCGACGACCGGAGGCGTATAGCTAAACCAATAGGGAGCGAACGTATCGGTAAGGCCGATGGCGTGCCCCTCGCTGTCGTACAACTCGACCTTCGCAATTCCACGATCGTCCGTCGCGGTCACGCCGAACCACATCTGGCTTCCAGACACGAGCGTGCGGCCGGGCACCGAGGCATTGATCGCGATCCCCGACGGCGGGGCATCGTTTCGAACCGTAATCGTGCGTGTGATCGAAGTCGTTTTGCCGGTCAGGTCTGTCGCCGTATAGACAACGTTCAGCGCGGTGTCCGTGGCGACTTCCGGAAGCGTGACCGAGCCCGAGACTTGCAACCCGCGCGTGATCGGCGTCGAAGACGTGATCGGCGGCAGGCCTTCCACGGTGATCGAGGCCGACGCAAGGCCGATGTCATCGGTCGCGCGAACGCTCAACGTCAGCGACGTGCCTTCGAAAGCCGACGCTCCCTCTGCCGGAACGAAGGTGTCCATCGTCGGCGCAGCAAGGTCGGTGACGCGCGTCAGGGTTCGAGATTGGGCGGCCGTATTCCCATTCACGTCGGTCGCGCTCGCTTGGATCGTCACATTCGCACCGGCCGCATCGAAAGGAACGAAGGCCGTACCGCGCCAGACTCCGGCCTGACCGGCGACGGGCGTCAACGGGACCGCCGCGCCATCCAAGGTAACGGTGACGCCACCGACGGCGACATTGTCCACCGCTGTGATTTCAATCGTCACGGAGCCTTTGTCCACCACGGCGCCACCGGCGGCCGGCGAGACAATCGTCAATACCGGGGGCACGGTGTCTTTCTGAAGGGCGACCGTATGCACGTCGCCGAGGACGGCGGTGCCGTCGAGGCCAATCACCCGCGTCCGAAGATTCACCGTCGCGCCCGCCGAGGCCGGAGCGACGTACAACCTGTCGGCCCGCGCCGCATTCCAGGTCTGAATCGGCTCGCCGTTCGCCAGCACTTCCGCACGCGCGGGCGTTGCGGCCGCGGCAAAGGCGAACGAATAATCCACGGCGCCGCCTTCGAGCACGGTTGCCGGCGCCGTCAAGGTCGCCGCCGACAGCGTCTCGGTGAGCCCCAAATCCAACTTTCGAGCGACGATCTGACCGTTCTGTTCGAGATAGAGCCACTCACCATAGACCGCGTAATCGCCTACGGGCGTCGCGAAGCGCAGGGTCGCCAGGATGGCGGGGACGCGAGTATCGATGACTGCGACGCTGAGCCCGTCCGCGGCTTTCGCGATGAGCCACGGCCCATGCGCCGTCAATGCACCGGCGGCGAACGTCACGGCGCCGGCGATCGGCGCCGGGCTTGCGGGATTGGACAGATCGTAGCCGCTGATCGCGGCGCTGCCCGCGACCCACAAGCGATTGCCCACCATCGCCAATTCCTGGGCTCCGGCATGCGTCAGCGATACGCGCGATCCAATCGTCAGAAGACCTTCGGCGAGACCGATCGGTCGGATATCGACGCCGGTCGCCGTGATGGCCGCCAGCACATTGCCTTCCGCGATGAAGCGTCCGCTGCCGCCGAGGGCGAGCGTGCTCTCCAACGAGGGACTCGCGACATTCGAAAGGTCCAGCACCTGGAGTTGTCCCGCCGTCGTAGAAACGAGCAGATGCTCGAGCACGACGTGAACATTTCGGATGGTCGCCGGTTGGTTGAGAGTCGCCACCGGCTCGACCTTGTCGGCCAACACGCCTACGGGCCGGCGCTGGTGGGATGCCGCGGTTCGGCTGAAGACGTCAACCGTCGAACCGGCGGAACGGAACCACAGGTCGTTCGTTTGTTCGAGCGAGTTCAGCGACCCCATCGGATGAAGCGGCGGGATCGCATCGCTCCATTGCACCCCAGCGCCCACCGCGGTCGCTTTCAGAATGCGATTACCGGAGGCGTCGCTCACCAACAGCGTGGAAGGATCCTGCACTGCGAACACCGCGTTGCCGCTCACCGCGACCGATCCCGCGACCGGAGCGGATGCATCGAGGGTGAAGGTCGCCGTATCCGAGAAAGCGGACACGCCGTTCCGATCGATCGCCTCGATCGTGAGCGTAAACGTCGACAATCTCGGCTTGGCGGGGATGACGACGCTCGTCTCGTAGTTTCCGCTTTGCGCCACGAAGGTCATCGTGCCGGCGGAGACGCCGTCAACATACACCTTCACCTGTTGGAGCGCCTGGTCGTCGGTGACGTGGGCAATCACGCGTTCGTAGGATCCGCCGACGATCACGTCGGTATCCACCGGCGCCACGAGCGCGATGACCGGCGGCTTGTCCTCCACGACATCGATGGTGACCGGTGCGGTCTCCGTCGCCTGACCCTTCGAATCGGTGACGATCGCGGTATAGGCGAACGTAAGCTTGTTCGTCCCTTGGGGCACATCCGGCAAGACCGTCGGGAGCGTGATGACGCCGGTCGTGGGCAGAGCGACTTTTCCGACGCTGACGCCCGCACGGAAGAACTCGACCTGCGCGATGCCGACATCGTCGGTCGCGGTGACCTGCAAGGTCGCCGGCGAGTTTTCGAAGTAGGTCGCACCACTGCCCGAAATCACCTGCAACACGCCGGACGGAGCGCGATCCTCCACCACGGTGATCGCTGCGGCCGCGGACGTTCCCTCGCCAAGCCGAACGTCGCGGGCTCGCGCGGTCAGCGCCATCGCCTGCGACGCACCGGCGATCTCCGGCAAGGTGAACGTAAACGCATATACGCCATTCGCATTGCCCGGTAAGGTCGCGATCGGGCTCGCGCCGGCGCCGTCGAGGAAGAGGTCAACCTGTGCGATATCCGCGGGCGCAGTCACATTGACGGTGACGTCGGCGCGACTGCCTTCGACGAAGCCGTGAGCGGCAACCACGTTCGCGATCTGCACGGTCGGCGTCTGGTACTTGAGAATCGTCAGGCTCAGCGGCGCCGAAGCGGTGCTATGGCCCGCGTAGTCCCATGCGACAAGCGAGAGCGTGAGCGGAGTGTCGGTCGTAACCGCGGGCAACGGAACGTCGAATTGGCTGCTCGAAAGCTGGCTTTCGGCGAAGAACGCACCGTTGACGAAGAGCTGGACCTTCCAGAGTGCGACGGCATCGCTCGCGTTGGCCCGCACGACCAGCGTCGCCCCGCCGAGAACGGTCTTCGAACCAGCGGGATTCGGCGTAATGAACGTCGGCACCGCCGGAGCATCCGCATCGTCGACGATCGTGAGGGCCCGCTCGGCAAACCCAACATTGCCCGAACCGTCCTCGGCTTGCGCCCGGACGGTTACCGTCCGGTTCGCATTGACGACCGGCAGCGTGACATCGGCTGCATACGGGTAGGACGAGTCGACGGCCACGAGCGTGCCATCGACAAAGAACGACACGGCCACGCTCGAGGCATTATCGGTCGCGCTGGCGCTCAAATGAATGACGTTCCCCTCGACCGCCGTGCCAGGCAGCGCGTCGAGCGTAATCGTCGGTGCGGTCGTGTCACCCGCCGCGGCGTCGACCACGGTGGCAACGATCGGATGCGGCAAGCTGTACTGGAGCCCTGAGACCGTTTGCAGCGTCGCGCCGATTTGGATCTGCGAACCGGTGGTCGCGTTGGCCGGCACCCGCACGTTGATCGCGAACGGGGGCTCGCTCAGCTCGATAGCCGGCGCGCCATCGAGGGAAACCGAGACGCGCGCGACGCCCGAGAGCGCCGATGCGGCGAACGACACTTGCCGCTGTCCGCCGCGCGGCAGATCGAAATGCTGCGCCGGCAAGTCGGCGGCCAAAGTCGCTGAATCGCTGGCCGGGTCCGCATAGAAGCTCTGCAAGCCGCCGAAGGAATCGGCCACGAACGCCGCGGCCGAACCGCTCTTGACCGCGAGCGCAAAGTCCGGCGTGTCGAGCTGAGTGACCGCTCCGTTCGCCTCGCTGACTAACACGAGGCCCGCATTGCCACAGGCTGCGGCGATACGATTGCCCCACCGGCCGAGCGAAAGAATCTTCGCCGGAATCGCAGCCCCGTTGAGTTGGCGGATGAACTGGCTCAGCGGCGCTTCGCCGTCGCCGTATTGCTCGATAAAGGCGGGTTGCGCGCGGTTCGCGTCCCATCGGCCGACGTAAACCACCCCGCCCGAGAGATACACGGCAGTGATTTCTCCCGTGGGCACGGCGGCCTTTTCAATCTTGGAGACCTGTGCTGGGTGGGTGGCGTCGGAGATATCGAACACCACCACCCCGTCGGTCGCCGTCGCGACAGCGAGGAGGCTGCCGCTAACCGAGATATCGCGCACCGCGCCCGTGACCGCGATCGGGCTGAGCACGCCCAGCGTAACGGGATCCAGCAGTGCGACCCCGCCGCCCATCACCGCGAGGCAGTTGTCCGCCGCGAGAATCTTCTGCGCGCCGCCTTGGACCGCCGTCGGAGTCACGGCAATCGCCGTTCCGATTTGGTCGATGGGCGTTTGCGCGATGCCGCCCGCGCCCATGCCGAGATAGAGTCGATTGCCGCGATGCGCCAGCGAGACGACGGCGCCGGAAGTCGTGACATTGCGAATCAACTTCGGGCTGTGGATCCGGTTCAGATCGACCAGCGAAAGACCGTTCTGGCGCTTGGCCACGATGGCCATGTTCCCGACAATCTCTACGTCGAGCGCTTCGCCGGTGAGGCTCACCGCGGCGCTGGCGGGCAGATTCGTCGCGCTGGCATCCACGTCCACCCAAGCCAGACGGCCGCCGTCGAGACGGATGTAATACCGTCCCGCCGTTCCGGCTACGATCTGCCGGGCTGCGGCGGGCCGGTCAATGGCCGCGACTCTCGTCAACCCGGCCTGACCGGAACGACTGACAAACTCGATGCCCTGCGACGTCGCGGCGAACACGAGGCGCGAGTCCAAGGCCGCGAGGTCGTGCAAGGGCGCGAGGGAAGTCCAGGCCGGGCCCGTCAACGATTGGGCGTCGGTTCTCTCCCCCAGCAGGAATCCGTCGACGAACGTTTTGGCCGTGCTGCCGTTGGCGGCGATCACGCCGTCGGCCTGGAGCAAGAGCGCGTCGGCCCCGGGCAGGTTATAACTCTTCACCGCTGCGAGCTGACGATTCAGCACCTGCACCGTGCTCGCATCCGACGCGTAAATATATGCGCCGCGGGCTGCGACCGACGCGTAAGCGCTGGAAACCGTTCGCTCCAACACCGGATTGTCGGGTTGCGAAAGATCGAAGACCGCCAGCTTCCCTCCCCCCGCCGCGACGAGACCCTCGGAGAGTGCGGCCACCGCGGTAAATACCGCGGGAACGCTGCCCTTCGAGGTGATCGCGAGCGACGCCGGATCGGCGATATCCACGCACAAGAGCGATTGATCCTGCGTGAACGCGTAAACATGACCGGCATTCGCGACCAACGAGACGACCACCGTCTCGGTCGGAATAACATCGAGCGCCGTAAATTGATCACTCGTCGGTTCTGTCGCGGAGAAGATGAAGCTTTCGGAAACGGAAGCCGTGCGCTTCACGGTGAACGCCCCGAAGATCTTTCCGCCGCTCTGCGCCAATTGCGTGATCGTGCCCGGCAACGGACGGCCCATCGCCGATTGGGCGACGCGATAAACCGGGAGCACGTCGACCTTCGCCGACACCGCGGCGGAGTTGCCGGCGAAATCGGTCGCCGTGGTGGTAACGGTAAGCGTGCGTCCCATCCACGCCGAATCGATCGGCAGCGCAGAACGCGAGCCCTGCGTCGTGAGGTGCGTGCGGTAGCGATTGTCGATCGTCCGGACCACGGTCCCATCCAAGGCTACGTCGGTTACGATCGACGCAATCCCCACGTTGTCGGTCACGAGCGGCTGCAGCATCAAGTCGACGCCCGCGATGGCCGTCGTCTGCACCGGATCCGCCAGAATTCGCGCGACGGCGGGTTTCTCGGTGTCGGTGACGATGTTGATCTGCGTCTGGCTCGGCGCGGAAACGTGGCCGGCCGCATCCACGGCGTAGACCGACAACGTCACCGGCGTGAACTCTGTCACATTCGGCAGATAGACGACCGCGGCGAAGGCGCCCGATCCCGAAACGTCCGCCCCGCCAACCTCGATTCCCGCAATCACGATGCGGACGCGTGTGGCGTCGCCGTTCGCATCGTTGACGGTCCCGGTGAGGCTGATCGCTTCATGCTCGAGGTGTGACGATCCGGGCGTGAGACCATTCACCGAAACCGTCGGGGAATCCGGAGAGTTGGTGGGCACCAGCGCGACCGACGAGGCCGGCGCCGCCATCGTCAGAGTGACCGTATTCGACGTCAGCTCCTGGCCCGACGCATCGCGCAACCGCACCGTCACGGCCACCGTGGAGCCTTCGGTTTTGCCAAATGTATCCCGCAACACATACTCGAGCGGCAGCGTGGGACCGTCGAAGGTGACCGTGTCGACCTGATGGCCATCGACGAAGATATCGAACAGCGAATCGGGATTGGCCCGGCCCGAGAGCGAAAGCGTCGTCGAGCCGTTGCGCGGCAACGTAAGCGGCGCGGTCGCATCGACGGCGAGGGACAGAGGCACGATGGCAAATGCAGCCGTCGTGGTGTTTTCGACGCCGCCAACGAGCTTGAGCGTAGCCACGACCCGGGCGTTGGTCCGCGACGTCACCGACGGGAGCCTCCAGTCGAACACGCCGCCATACATTCCGGTGAATCGCGGCGTCGTTTCATCGCCGATGAACAAGGCGACGGTCGAATGCATCCAATCGATGTTCGCCATGGCCGAAGCCGGATTCGCCGCGAAGTACGCGTCGATTCCGCAATCGACCGTCAACAATGCGCCGGAATTCTGTTCGGTGCCCGCGGGCGAAAGAACGACCGGGGGCGCTCCCGCCGCCTGCGTCGCGGCTTGCGCGTAGAGCGTGATCTGGAAGCTGTCGGAACGATTGCCCTGCTCGTCCACCGCCACCGCCGCAACGGTGAAGGGCGTAGGCGAACTGCCCGCGGCCGGAGCGTATGCGACGAAGGAGTACGGCGATTGTGCGTCGGTCGTAACGACGCCATTCACGGTCAACTCCACCCGGGCGACACCTTGGTCGTCCGAAGCTTGGACGGAGATCGGCACCAAGTGCCCCTCGATGAAGGTCGTACCGGCGGCGGGCGTCACGATCGAGACCAGCGGCTTCGTGCTGTCGGTGGCGATCCGGATGGTTCGCGTGGCATCCGCCGTCAACCCGGTGACATCGGTAGCCCGCGCGCGGATCGTGACGGTCGTTCCATCGGCGAAGCCCGTGGAATCGAACACGAAGGCGTACGGTGCCTGGTTGAGCACGGCGGCAGGAGCCGGCTGCCCGTTGACATAGAAAGCGACGGACGCGACGCCTTTGTTATCCGAAGCGGTGGCGGCGACGCGCAACGACTTGCCGGCCGCCAGCGCGGTGCCGTCCGCGGGGCTGACGATTGCAACGGTCGGCGGCGTCGCATCCGCCCCGATCGTATAGGTGCGCGTTTGGAGCGGGCTGCTCACGCCCGCGCTATCGATGGCGGCGGCCGAGATCGTAAAGGTCGTACCGGGCGCCGCTGTCGGCACCGGGATCGCGGTGAACGTCGCGCTCAGGGTGGTCGCAGTCCGAATCAACGCGCCGTTGAGCTTCAAGTCGACGTGGTCCAGCGGGAGGTCGGACGTTGCGGTCGTGGCAACGGTGAACGTCGTCAATTCGGTCAGCACCGAGGCATCGGCCGGCGTCGGCGAGACAAACGTGACGGTAGGCGGATTCGCCGGCACGACGGTCACATTGACCGTGGCGGACGTTGCCTGATTGCCGGAACGATCCGTCGCCGTCGCATAGAACGTGCGACTGATGCTCGAAAGCGTCTCGGGTAACGAGAACGTGCGGGTGGCAACGCCGTCTACGATTGAATCCGCCGACCCAACGAGCGTGCCATTCGAGTAGAACAGCACTCGGTCCGCCGAGACGCCCTCTTCGATGAGTTGGTTTTGCGCGTCCTGGAAGATCCGGACGCCTTGGAGGTTGTCGCTGACGGACGCCTTGAGCGTGACGACCGACTTCGCCAGCAGCGTGGTGCCGCCGAGCGGAGCGACGACCGTGACGGTCGGGATCGTTTGGTCTACGGTCAGGCAAGTCTGCACGAAGTTGTCGGAGGCAGGCGATGCGTTCGCCGCAGCGCTGGTGTCGACTGCGCCTTCGAAATGCAACGTGTACACCGCTCCGGGGCTGAGGAACGACTCGGGGATCAGCTCCACCAAGGTATCGAGCTGGGTCCAGTTATAGTGCGCGGCCACGCGTTGGTTCTGCGCATTCTGCAGGTAGAGCGGCGCGGCGGTGGCAAACCGGGCGGTATCGATCGCCTTCGAGAACTTGACCGAGAACTTCTGCTCGATCGGCAAGTTTCTGGCCGGCGCCGCCGGCGTCACCGAAATCACCCGTGGCGGCACATTATCGGTCCGTTGAATGGCATTGGCGAGTTCCACGGCGGCGGCACCGCTACGTTCCAGACGCAGGGTGATCGGCTGGTTGCCCTCAGGAATGACGAAGGTGAGCGTCGAACTGCCGGTCACGCTTTCGATCGGCGTCAGCGTTCCGTTGACGTAAAGCCGCATGTCGCCGACGAATCCGCCACCCTGCACCGTGGCTACGATACCCGAAGAATAGCCGGTGACCGTCGGGGTCACCGCAGTCGCGGTAAGCGTCGGAACGATCTCCAGGAATCCAGCCGACGTAACGACCTCCGCGCCGCCGACCAGCGATAGCAACTCGACGCTTGCGACCGCGCCGACATTCGCTGGCGCCACGCTGAAGAGGATCGTGGTCGAGGTGCGTTGATCGATGGCGACGGGCGCTCCGCCCACCCGCAGGCTCGTGACGGCATCGAAAGCCGCCCCAGCGATCGCGACCTGCACCGGATTGGCGCCCTCGGGGATGCGACGGGGCGCGACGCTACTCACGGCGATTCCACTCAGAGCGGGCGCGGTCACCGTGGCGGCAAGCACGTTCGCGGTGCGCAACTGGTCGCCGACGAGGGGACCGTCGGCGGCCGTGAAATTCAATTGGACCGTGTCGCCGACGGCGAACGGCGTCGTCGGTTCGATGGTCAGGCGATGATCCGCCAAGGTCGGCGAGAACGACTTGCCCGCGACGCCGTTCACCGTCAGCCCGAAGTTCGAGCCCAACATGATCGGCTGCGTCGCCGCCGCCGGGAATTGAACACTGATCGGCGTGTCTTTGGCGAACGCGGCCGCGCCGTGCAGCGGGGACTTCCGCGACACATACGTGAACGGCGTGGTCGCCGTCGCGATGCCGCCGCCGGCCGGCCCGGCATAGAGCACGCCCGCAAATTCGTCGAGCGACTCGCTGCCGCCGAAGTTCTCGACGATCGTCTTCAGCTCGGGGTGATCCGGATCCGCAATGTCATACACCTCGGTCGCGTCGCTCGTCGCCGCCAACAACACGCCGGTGCGCAGTGCGGCGCGCTGGTAATTTCCGGCGACGAGCGTTTTCGCCGCCGCCATGCCGTCGAGATCGAAAACCGCAATCGCCGTGTCTGACGTGGCCACGAGGCGCCGTCCGTACACGCTCGTCGAACGCAGCCCATCCGGCAGCGCGAAGGTTCGGGCGACCGGCAGCGCGCCCGACGACAGCTCGAGAATATCGAAGCGGAAATGACCGGCGTTCTCGACCACGACTCCGAGCTGCGTGGCGGCGCCGGGCAACGCCACGAGGTCGCGAATGATTTCACCCGTGGCAGCGGCACGCTCCGATACGACCGGATAATCCGATTCCTTCCGGTCGAGCACCAGCAGTCGATTCTTGGCCGCGTCCAATGCGGCGAGGAACGAATTCAACGCTTCGACTTTCCGGATATTCGTGTCCTTGCTGAAGGACTTCGAGAAGACGGCCGCCGGAACCTCGAAATCTTCGAAGCTGACGACGTCGATCCGGTCGCCCAGCGAAACGTAGGCCATGTTGCCGAGGTGAGAGATGTGTTTCGGCGTGCGCGGCGCAAAATCGATCGCGCCCGACTTCACGGGGTGCAGCAGCGAGAACGCGTTGTACACCGCCAACTGCGTGCCCGACGCGGCCAGGATCAACTGGGGAACGCCCTCGTTCGTGAGGACGTAATCGGGATTCGCCGGGCCGCCGATGAGCGCGGTGCGCGGAAGCGTGAACAGGTAGGCGGCGCGGAACGTCGAAGCGTCGAGCGTCTGCAGCTTGTTTCGCACCTCGATATCGGCGAAGCCGACGATCCCATCGGGCGTTTCACACGTCAGCAGGCCGGATCCCTTGACGACCACGTTGCGCGCTTCGCGCCCGGAGAACAGCACCTTCGTGCCGGGGAAGAAATCCGAGCCGAGCAGGGTCACCTGCTTTCCCCCTTCGAAGCTGCCCCGATTCGGCGACACCGACGCGACGCGCGGAATACCCAGATACGAGAACGCGAACAAGCTGGCGTCGGACATGCCGCCCGGGTTGACCGCGCGAATCGACATGACGCCCGAGCCCGCCGGGGCCGTCACCGTGAGGCGCGTGCCATTGTCCGACACGACTACACTCGTCGCCGCGACCGAGCCAAAATAAACCTGCGTATCGGCGCGCAGATTGCGGCCGATGATCGTCACGATATCGCCGCCGGCGATCGAACCGTAAGCCGGAGACGTGCTCGTGATGACCGGTTGCGTCGCTCCGGCGACGGACGCAGTCGTGAATCGACTCGAGAAGTCGCTCTTGATGCTCCGGCCCGCTACATCGACGAGGCCCTTGGTGAGCGAGACGGTGTAGTCGGCGTTCGGCTGGAGCGGCCGATCTGGCCTGAACGTCAGCATCGAGCTGTCGCCTTCGATGGAATGAATCAACGTTCCCGGCACGACGGCGTGGGCGGCATCGCGCAAAGCAAACAGAGAGGGATCCACCGGCGTCTGGAGGATGCCGTTGAAGAGCAGGCTGACCGAGCTTTCGACAGCGCAAATGCCGCCAAATGCCGGTGTCACGCGGCGCACGAACAGGCCGGCGTAGGGCAAGACGGCGATCTTGCCGTTGGACGTGCCCGCAAAGATGTAGCCATTGGCGGCGCGCACCGAAGTCGCGTCGCCGTTGACCTGGCCATATTGCGTGAACTGGGGTTGCGCCAAGTTCGCGATATCGAACACCTGAACGCCACCGGCACCGCAGGCCAGGAACATCGTCGAACCGTCGACCCAGAGATCGAGCACCGCCGCTTGTCCCGCCGAGAACTCGCCGGTCGCGTTCACATAACCGAGCGTGATCGGCAGATCGCGCGCGGTGAAATCGACGACCTGCGCAACGCGCGCGTCCTTGCATGCGACATAGGCGATGTTACCGGCCACCTGCAATGCGGCCGGAGCCGAGGCCAGCACCACCGAGCCGCGGATGCCGAAATCGACCGTCTCGAGATCGCGGATGCACAAGCGTTCTTCGGTTCCCACACGCTGGCCATGCACCAGGAGCGTGCCATCGAGCGCGAGCACGCCGACGCCGCCCGCGATGGCGATTTCCCGCGACTTCGCATACGTGCCGAACGGCGTCAGGGTGAAAAATTCGAGGCCTTGGTCCGTGCCCACCGCGAGGAGATTGCCCTTCGCCGCGATCGCCCGCACCGTGGAGCCTTCTTTCGTCGCCACGCTGTCGACGACATACATCGCATCCGGAATCGAATTGTCGATGCGGGTCACGGTGTTGCCACGGCCCTGGAACACGGTCTGGGTCTCGGCGTCGTTGTAGAACGTCGTGCCGTTCGAATAGCTGAGCGAATCGAGCGCCGAGAGCGCGAGCGGATCGTGGATGTCGACGTTCTGCAGCACCGTCGCGCCTTGGGCGTCCTTCGAAAGCGCCAGCAAGAGATCGCCGTCCATTTCGAGGCGGGAAATCGCCTGCAGGCCCAGATCGATGCTCGGCGGCGCCGAAGCGAGGGTGTACGTGAGCGCATGCGGCAGCACGGCCGTCGCGCCGTTTACCTTCACGGTTATGTCGTACGTCCCAAAGTCGCCCGCCGGCACGATAAAGCTGAGCTTGTTGACGTTCTCCACCACGACGTCCGTGCCCGGCACGCCATTGACGAAGACCTGCGTGAGCCCCGGCAGGAATCCGGCACCGGTGAGCGTAACCCGAATTCCGCCACCCGGACTGCTGGTGTTGCGCGAAATCTCGTACACTTGGACGGCAGAGATGTACACGATGGCGCCGTAGCGGGTGCTGGAGGTCCCGTCCGCGTTGCGCACCATCGCCGCGGCCATGCCAAGGTCGCGACCGTCGAGCGGCGGAAGAGCGAGATCGAGACGCGTGGCGTTCACATAATGCAAGGCCGCGTTACCCGGGTTGAACACCACGTCGCCGACGGTCACCGACGAATCGCTGCGGAATCCGGTTCCGGTGATGACGAGATTGTTCGTTTGCGTGGCGATGTCGTAACGCGGCTCGATGCCCGCGATCGTGACGGTGCCGTCGCCGAGGCTGCCGGCGGTGGTGAAGGTCGCAACGAGATCGGAGGTCAGCGCGCCGGTCTTGAGCTCGCGAATGCCAGGGAGCGTCGTCGGATCGAACGGATCCAGCGGCCGCTTCTGGGCGGCCGGGGGCGAGATGACTTGGACGAAATAGCGAGCATTGGCCTGCCAATTTGCGGCGGGTGTGAACTGGACGACAGCGGCCGTCGCGGTGAACTGCGTTTCCAGCCGACCGGCGACCGCGTTCGCGCCGGTCATTTCCGCGAGGTCCAGGAGGCCGTTGCCGTTCAGATCGCGGTAAACGTGCACATTCGACTCGATGATCCCGTTGCGATTGAGGTCTTCGGCCAGATCGAGCGTTCCGTTGCCGTTCAGATCCTCGCCCGCGTCGATGATGCCATTGTCGTTGCGATCTTCCGCGGGGTTCAGAACGCCGTTATTGTCGACGTCCTCCGTCACGGTGTACGGGTTCACCGGCATCGTGAACCGAATCCGCACGGGTTCGTCGAGCCGCGCGACCCGATCGGACGCCGGGGTCACTTCCTCGACGTTCAAAATCGGCACCACATACGGCGTGATCACGTCGTCGCGGGCGACGGACCGGTTCACGTCGTGATTCAAATAGAGCACGCCGCGATAGTAATCGAACGATCCTACGTTCTCCGGCGCCTCCGCGTAGAACCGCACGTCGCCCGACACCGGATCGACGACCAGCACGCGCTTGCCGGCATTGATATAGGCGAGGCCGCCTTTCACGACGAGCGATGCCTGGGTTGGCAGCTGCCCGTAATGAGCGGGCGAAATCGTCGCGGCGGTCTGCGACGCCGGGTCGGACGGATCGAGCGAAACGATCTGCAACTGGCCATTCCGCACGCGCGCCACATACAGGCGGCCGCCGGCCTCATCGACATCGAGCAGCGCTCCGGGCACCGAGAGTTGTCCCACCGTTGTCAGCCGCGGCGTGGCCGGGTCGATCACCTGGATCAGCGACTCTTCCGAATTGAGGCGGTTCGACACCGCGACGTAGAGCTTGCCGCGGTAGAACTCGATCCCCCTCGCCTCGCCGAAGGTCGCCACATCGTCGGCCTGGAAAATCTTCGCGCGGTCGTGGATGTCGTAGACCTTCAACCCGCGGTCGCCCGCGGCAACGACGGCCATGTCATCGAGCACGCACACGTCGAACGCGGTGCCGATCGAGGCCAAATGCCCCTTGGCCACCGGCCGGCCCGGGACCGAGATATCGAAAATGTCGAAATCGGGACCCACCATGTACGCAACGTCGTCGACGATCCGCAATGCGGTCGCCGCCGTCTTCACGGGCAACGCCGGCGACTGCTCCAAAATATACGTGTAGTAACCGACCGTGCGCTGCGACCCGTTCGGGCAGACGACATTGATCGAAACGCGGCCCGGGAAATCGGCGCGCGGAACCAAGCCCGATATCCTCGAGAGCGACTCGATATCCTGATCGACGAGCTCGCCCGATCCGCCCACGCCGGTCCCACCCTGCTTGAAAAAGGCGTCGCCTTCGAAGACGACGCGAGTCCCCGGAGGAAACGCCAGATCGGAAGCGGTGACGACGAGCCGTGGTCCACCGCCGAGCACCGAGCCCGAATCGCGGCTCGCCTGTAAGCTCGTCAAGGACGCCAGCGGACGAATCCCGACGAATTTGCCGAAGCGGGAATCCGTCAGCCCGCTCGGATTCGTCAGCGAAATCGCGCCGACGCCAGTTTTGGCCAGAACGGGCGCCGTAAACGTGAACGTTTTCGCGTCGACGACGTGGATCGAACCGCTGTTCACCGGCACGCCACTCAGCGCCACCGACGCCAGATTCGCCTCGAAGCCATCGCCCGTGACCGTGATCGTCTCTCCGCCTTCGACCGAAATATAGAACGGACTGAGACGGCCGATATCGGGAATCGCGGAGCCAGGCGGCGCGATCTTGAACGTGTGCGACACCGGTGAAAGCAGCCGGCCGCCCTTTTCGTCGGTGATCCCCTGCGTCAACTCGAGTTTGTAAGTCTGGCCCGGAGTGAATCCGCCCGTCGGCACGAACTCGACGATATGACTGCCGGTCCCGGTCGACGGGTAATTGAAGCTGCCGGCGATTTGATTTCCGTTTACGTCGAGGACCTTGAAATTACCGCCCGCCGTCAAATTTGGCGTGTAGATATTGCGGGAGAAGTGCACCCGCACCCGCGAATTCGGCGGCACCCGGTCGGCGCCCGGCCCGGGGAACAGGCTGATGACGGAGGTGAACGGAGTATCGAAAACTTTGATTTCGTTGTCACCGGTCGTCACCACGGCGTCGTCGATCAGCTCGACGTCCTGCGCCATCTCGACATTGCCGGCGCTGACCAGCTTGGGGCTCGCCGGATTGGCGATGTCGTAGATCAGGATGCCGCCTTCTTTCGCGGCGACGTACAATAGCGAGCCGCGAATTTCCACCCGGCTGTAGCGGCCCACCTTCTCCACTTGATCGCGCGGCAGGCTGACGTGCGCCAACTCCACCGGCGCCTGCGATCCGCCCGCCCCCACGCCGCGCACGTCGTAAAGATAAAGTCCATCGTACTCGACGGCCACCGCCATGATCCCACCGGCGACGGTCACGTCGACCGGCTTTCCGGCCACGTATCTCAAGGTATACAGCACCGGACGATCGGAACGGTTCAAATCGACGATCTGGAGCGCGCCCGGAGTTTGGAGCGGAACCGGCGGTGCCACCAAACCGGACCCGTACTCGGGCGAGGACGCGAATTGTCCGAAGGTCCCGGCGAAGCGCGGTTTCGGGTATTGCGGGAAAACCGGCCCCGACTGGCGCTCCGGAATCTCCGGCTTTTCGTCATAACTCGCCTCCGCCACCGTCGTGTTGGCGACGTAGAGAATTCCCTTGTCGATCGCGACCCGGTTGCCGCCGAAGTTCATCGCCTCGACGAACACCGGAGTCTCCGGCGCGGTGAGATCGTAGAAGTCGAGCCGATTCGCGCCGACGACGGCCGCAAAATTCTCGACCGCGACCACGTCGGCGGCGAGTCCGCTGCCGCGACGGCTCGAGAGCGGCGTCATCGCGGCCGGATCGTTGATGTCCAGCACCGTCAACCCGACGGCGCCATTCGCCACCAGCAGGAGCGAGCGCGAATCTCCGTGCACGTCGGTGACTTTGCCGACGGCGACGGAACGCGAATCCGGAGCCCGGCCCGAAAACGCGAAGAGATCGTCGGCGTCGCCATCGATGATATAGCGGCGGATCTCGTCTTGCGTCATCGCGCTCGACCTGCCGGTCGCCGGCGTTGGCCGCGTCGCATCCGAAACGTCGAAGCCCAACGCATAGTACGACGCGAAAATCGAATCCATGCCCGGCACGCCCTTGATGGCGTACTGCGTCCGATTGCCGTCGTTGAAAAGACCGCCCGACGAGTAAACGAGTTTGCCGAAGTTGTCTTGATCGGCGGCGAGGAATTTCGGCGCGGCATCCCGGAAGCCGGTGTTTCCGATCTGGTTCAGTCCGTAGCGCACCGCTTCGCTCACGACGAAGCGATCGAAGCCGGCGGTCTGAATCCCCGGATTCGTCACGACGATGCTCGCGGGGCCGAACGGCCCGGCCGGCACGACACCGGTGATCTTTTGCGGAGAAACGAATTCGACGTCGCGCAACGGAACGCCGTCCAATGTCACCGTCGATCCCGGCTCGGCCGTATTCCCCGGCACGAAACCGGCGCCTTGGATCGTCACCTTGGTGCCGCCCTTGGCGCTCACGAAACGGGGGAACACCGATGTGACCGACAGCGGATCGAAATACTGCACCCCGCCGAGCCAAATGTCCGACATGCCGCCGGGGTTCGTCACCTTCACGGCCGCGAGTCCCGTGTGGGAGGCCGGCACCATCGCGCGAACGACGGTGTAGAATCCCGCCGTCGCGTTGAAGCCGCGCAACTCGAACACCGTCGCCTGCAGGCCGCCGATTTCGACCACGATGCCGGGTTTGAACTGGCTGCCCACGATCGTGAGTTGCGTGCCGCCTGCGGTGGGCGCGAATCCTGGATAAATCTCCGTGATCTTCGGCTGCAACGCGTCGGCTTGGGCCGCCGTGCGGAAATGCCACACGAGGTCGGAAAGCGGCGACATGCCGGCGATGTCCTGGATCGATTTGTCGATTTGCACGCGGTAGGCGTGTCCCGGCATGAGCGGCGATCGCAGGTTGCACACGACAGAGCTGCTCGCCACTTCGAGAGCATAGTCGGCAAAAACCGTTTCCGGAGTCGTCGTCTCATCGACGATCCGGACCGCCGCCGCCGTGACCGAGGCGGGCGCGAGCTGGCTCGTGAACACCGCCTTGATTTGCAGCGGAAGTCCGGACGCGATCAACGCCCCCGCTTCGGGAAAGACCGAGTGGGCGCTGATCTGCTGCGTCGCGAGCACCTGAATGTCGCCGTTGGCGAAAAGCCCGTAGACGACGCCGAACGAGTGATAAACCTGCAGCAGTTCCTGCCCCGCCGTGGGATTGGTCGCGCTCGCGAGAATGGATCCGTTCGCAATATTCGCCGACGACAGATCGAGGTACTTGACCCCCGCGGTGCCGACCGCGGCGAAGCCGAGATCGAAACGGATATCGAAGTCGTTGAGCTTGCCGAGCCCGCCCAGTTTGCCCTGGAACACAGGCGCCCGCAGATTGGAAATGCCGTACTTCGAGAGCCCGCCGGTTTGCGAAATGAAATACAGCGAACTCCCGACGACCTTGGCGCGTTCGAAATCGATTTCGAGGCTGCTCAGCGGTTCGTGCTCGGAGCTGACGATATCGAATAGCTGCGCCAAGCCGCTGGCGGGTTGCACCTGACCGTCGGCATACGGATAACGCGGTTGCGGAACGGCCGGGTTCAACGTGCCCTCGCGGACCAGAAGCGCGGATCCGCCGACGATGCGAACCCCGAGCGCGGTCCGCGGGGTGGCGATCGTGTCCATCAGGAACGGCCGATCTGGGAAATGCGTGTTGAACGCGCGCACGCCGGCATCGCCCGCGGCGACATAGACGGTGTTGCCCGCCGCCGCGACGCCGCCGCCCTGCTGGCTATCCAATGGGCGCCGCGCCAAAATGCTCAATTCGTTCGCCGGATCCTGGTCCAGGTCGAGGTTCCCGGCGCCGATCACGATGAGCTCGGTCTTCGTGCTGACAAAGACCAGGTCGCGCTCGGGCAGAATCGCGATCGCTGCGGCCGTTTGCGTGTCCAGCGGCAGGGTGGCGATCGTTTGGTTCAAGCCGACGCGTTGCGACAAATCTTCCGTCCGGACGGTGAGGTTCACCACCTTCAGCACGCTGCCTCCACCGGATTTCTGGCCGATGACGAAGGCGAGGTTTGAAACCGGGTCGACGGCCCAGTCCTGGACCGTCATGTCCGTGGCAAACGTGACGTCGGCGCGTTGCGCGTACAGGAAGCCGCCAGGCAAAGTCTCCGACTTGGCGCTGTCGGGTTTGCTGACGTCGTTCTTCACCACGACGTCGACGGAGCCCAAAAGCCCATTGGGCGTCGTCGCGCGAATGTGCTCGCTATCGATGACCTGCACGCCCGTCGCACGCACCCAGTTTGCGGTCGTGCCGGGTTTCACGAACCAAACTTGCACGTCGTTATCCACGGCGAACCCCGTTCCGCTAATCACGACCGTGGTGCCGCCGTCCGTCGGGCCGAAATTCGGCTGCACGCCGAACACGCGGAACGGCTCGAGATAGACATAGGCGCCAAACAGAATGTCGTTCAGGCCGTTGGCATTGACCGCCTCGATCGCAACCTGGCCCTTGTTGTTGGCGGGGGCTTTGAACGTGATCGATTTCCCGTCGGCGCTCACGACTTCGCCATCGACCGCGACGCCGCCCATGGTCACCTGCGCCCCGGAATCGAAGTTCGTGCCCTGAAGCACCAGCGTCTCGCCGCCAAGGGTCGAGCCGTGCGTGCTCGACACCGACGCGATGTCGGGCGCGAGCGTGGAACCGATCGCGGTAAAGAAGCGCGATTTCACCGGCCCGAGCAGCGGGAAGCCGGACTTCGCGCTCACGATGTCGCGCGTCAGCGTAACATTATATTCCTTCCCGGCGACCAGCGGTGCCGTCGGAGTGAAACGGAACTGCTTGCCGACTTGGATCGGGCCTTGGGTGGGATGGGTGTAAGACGAGGGATCGAGCGTGCTGATCGTGCCGGCGATCGCGTCGGTTCCGGTGCCCGACCCTGCCGGGCTGGACAGGATGAAGCTCGCGGCCGTGACCGTGCTGACCGGGACGATCTCCGACAGCTCGATGTCGATCGCGGTCGTGGTCGCAACCGCCTGCGCGAGTCGGGCCGGCGAAATCCGCACGAGATTGGGGATCGGCAATTGAATGAATCGCAATCCGCTGCCCGCCCCCGGTCGCTCGGCGCCTTTTTCAAAATTGCTGCACGCGGCGATGGCGATGGCGCCATTCAACACGAGCCCGGTGATCTTGATCGGGCTTCTCGGCGAGGATTTGAGCTTTACGGCGTCGAAGACCCGCGGGTCGGTTGCGTTCGAAAGATCGAAAATCCCCGCCGCATCCTGATAAGCCGCCGCCCCGAGACTACCCTGGAACCCGGGATAGTTCCCGGCGCCCGTCGAGAACAGCCGCGAATCGACCGCGCTCAGCAGACGCGAGGTGCCGATCGGCTCGATCTGGGCGACTTGGAACGACGATTGCGCGCCTGTGATCAGCGCCAGCTCACCCTCGCTCGCGTTGGCGCCTTTGATCGTCGCGTCGAAGCGCACGACATTGAAGTCCGACGATCGGATATCGATCGCGATCAATCCGATGTCGGTCCCGAGAATGGCCAGCCCGCCGCGGACCTGGATGGAACGGATCGCCGGCGTCGCCGCCGCGCCGTTCAATATGAACGACGACTTGTGATTAACCGCCACCGGCCGCTCGGGATTCGAGAGGTTGAATCCGTAGAGGCCATCCGCCGTCGTGCCGACGAGAGCATAGTCTCCCATGGCCGCGACCGCGGAGACGTTGCCGGAGATGATGCCGCGGCCCTTGCCCTTGTTCGCCAGCGTGCCGTCCTCGAACACCGTCGGATTGTCCGGATCCGTGACGTCCACGAGAACGATTCCGGGATCGTCGAGGAGTTGGGTCGGCGCGAGCTTCGGCGTCCGGATCGAATCCACCCCGACGACCGCCCATTTTTTGCCGGCGAACTCGGCCACCGCGACTCGCTTGGCCAGCAACGGCAGCGGCAGATCGATTTGCCGGCGAATGATCGGCACGTTGGACGCCGAGATATCGCCTTGCGGGATCTGAACGATCGCGAGCGCGCTATGGACAAACTTGGCCTCGAGCAGCTCCTTGGTCGCCGGATCCAGGTCGGCGGGGCAATAAGCGGAGGCGTCGATCGCCACATAGAGCTGATTGCCGTTCACGGCCATTCCGCGCGGAATTCCCGCCGAAAGATCGAGGATCGGATCGTAATTCGACGGATGATCCAGATCGAAGAAATTGCCCAAAGCGTAATTCTCTTCGAACCGGCTGTAGAGGAAGCCGCGCGGCAAGGTCGCGACTCGCCCGCGGGGTCCGGTCACGACGATATCCGCCAAGCCGAAACTGCCGGCCGGCGTCTTGCAGGCGAAGCGATCGGGGCCGATGAGCTGAATGCTCGTCGCCGCCACGCCGTTGAATGTGCACGTGAGTCCGGGTTCGAAACCGGCGCCGACGACCTCCACCCGGTCGCCGCCCTCGAGGAAGCCCATCGCGGGTTCGAGGAACGAAATCGCCATCTTCGCGAGATAAACGAAGCTGCCGTAAACGTTCGTCGTATTGCCGTTGCCGTTGACGATCTGCAGGCCGGCGGAACCCGCCGTGTTGATCGGCGAGAGCACGACGAGCGTCGTGGCCGACCGGCTCACGATCTCCGCGGATTTGCCGCCGATGAGCACGACCGCGTCGCTGGCAAAACCCGATCCGTTGATGGTGACCGTCTGGCCGCCGGCCTGGTCCAGGTATTTCCCGGTGTCCGACACCGAGGTCACCACCGGTTGAAGCGCGTCGCCGCCGTCGCCCGTCGAGAAGGTGCTGACGAACGTCGCCCCGAGCTTTTTGCCGTTGAGTGCAAAAACGTTCGGCGACACCGACACGCGATATTGCGCCTTCGGCTGCAATCCCGCCGCGATCGTCAAACGCACCCGCCGGCCCTCGATCGAAGCCTCGGCGGGTACGAGGCTGGTGCCGCCCGCCGTCAATTGGTCGAGACGAACCGCGAGCGTGGGTGCGCCCGTCTGCGGGTCCTTCAACGCGTCGGGGTGAATCGTCTGGCTGAACGTCACATCGATCGGGAGGTTCGGCGCCACCGCCGTCGCCCCGATCCCGGGCGCGACGGCGTCGACGCTGAGGATTTGTTGCGGGATGACCTGCAGACCCGCGACGGCCCCGGCGACCATCGCGTTGCCATCGACCCGCGCCAGCGCGAGACCGTTGTCCGCGAGATTCGCCCGCCGCACGATCTGCGGCGCGGTCGGGTCGCCGATATCCACGAGCTGGAGCATCCCTTTGGCGAAATCGCCGTGCTGCGTCAGGATCTCCGAGGTGATCATCGCGAGACTGCCGTTGACGTACACGGCCTTGCTCCCGCCATTGCGATGATCCTGCCGCAACGGCGCGAAATCGAGGCGGCCCACCAGCAGCGGCGCGGTCGGTTGCGACACATCTACGATAGAGAGCGCGGAATTCGGCGAAGCGAAGTCCTGGATCTTGTCGCCGGCGACGTAAAGGTAGTTGCCTTGGAGCGTCAGCCGAGCCGACACGCCAGACATCGTCGCCCGGCCCACGATCGTCTTGGAGGGGCTCGCGATGTCCACGATATCCACCCCGGCCGTGCCGACGGCGACGTACGCATACGCGCCGCGGAAACAAACGTCGTAGGCGGGACCGGTCGTCAACACGCTCTGGATGCGCAGCGGGTTCAACGGATCGGAGATATCCATGATCACCAACCCGCCGGCGCCATTCGCGATCGCCGCCATCTTGTCCTGCACCGCGATCCGGCTGGCGTCCGTCCCGGCAAAAGCGGTGTTGCTCAGCAGCTTCGGATGGAAGGGATCGGTCAAATCGACGACCGAGAGATAGCTCTCGGCGCGGCCGCGCCAGATGACGTACGCCCGATTATTGGCCACGGCCATCGCGGTCGCCGCCTGGTACGGAAAGTTGTCCACGCTGAGCGCCGCGGTCGGTTGGTATTCCGGCGTGAGATAGAAGCCGAGTCGCGCCGGATTTGCCGGAGCGGTCACGGCGTCGAGCGCATCCAACTCCCAGCCTCCGCCGGTGTCCGTCGTGAAAGAAGACAGCGTGTAGAGAATGCTTCCGGCCGCCACGGTATCGACCGCGCTGAGCTTGGCCGACTCCTCGCTCCGCGAAATTTCGCGCGGCAGCGATTTGCTGGTCAGCATTCCCACCTCCACCTCCACCGCTTGGGCAACGCCTACGTTTCCAGCCGCGTCTTTCGCTTTCGCGGTAAAGGTCAGTCGCTCGCCGGCCTTGCCGACCGGCGGCTGGTACACGGCCTGATACAGTTTCTGCGCGCCGCCGGGCGCGCCGACGTGATCGGTGAAGATCTCGGCCCCGTTCACATAGAACGTCACGGCGTCGATTCCTCCGAGATCCTGCGTGTTCGCCTTGATCGTCAGCGGCTGGCCTTCCGTCACGAGCTCACCGGCCGCGGGCTCGGTGATGGTGACGACAGGCGGCGTCGTGTCGCGCAGCTTGCCGATGGTCACGCTGTCGGAACGCGTCGTGTGCCCACGGGTGTCGTAGGCGACGGCGTGGATTTCGAACACATTGCCCTCGGACGCGACCGGGGCGCGGAATTGGCCCTTGAAGATATTCCCCGTGTCGAACTGGCCGTACCCGCCGAGCGTGTTATACGCCGTGTCTTCCAGGCGCCCGTTCACGTAGAACTCGACCTTGGCGATCGCGATGTCGTCGGTCGCGTTCGCCTGCAGCGTCACGATGTCGCCATCGAACACGAGCGTTCCCGGAAAGGGCAGATCGAGCTCGACCTGCGGCGGTTTGTCGTCGACCACGGTCAAGACCGTCGTCGATGCCGTCGTTTTTCCAGCCGTATCCTTCGCAATCGCTTTGAACGTCATGCTGGACCCGACTCGACCCACCGGAAGCTGGTACATCCGATTGAACGGCAAAACGCCGTCGATCCCGACAGACTGGCCGTCGACCGTGAACTCGACGTTCACGACATCCACGTCGTCGGTCGCCGTCGCGGACAGTAGCAGCAGGCTGCCGTCGACGATCGTCGCATTCTTGGTCGGCGAAACCGCGAGCGAAACCACCGGGGGAAGATCGCGCACCGCCTTGACCGTGAGCCGGGCCGGCGCCGAGGCATTGCCCGCCGCGTCATAGGCGACCGCCTCGAAGACGAAGGGTCGGTCGTCCGGCGCATCCGGTCCGGCGGGATTCTCCGGCAGCTGATAAACGAATTCGTAGGGCGCCGCGAGGTCGACGACCTGCTGCTTGCCGTTCACCGAAAAGGCCACCGAGGAAACGGCGACATTGTCCTGCGCTTTCGCCCGCACCTGGAAAGCGCGGCCGGGGATGATCCCCGAATTGTCCACCGGCGCCTGGAATTCCACGGTCGGCGCCGTTTTGTCGGCGATGATGTTGACGCGAATCTGGTCCGAGAGCGTGGAGTGTCCTGCCGTGTCCGTCGCCGCCGCGCCCAAAATCACCGTCTTGCCCGCGCGTCCGAACGGCGCGCTCCACGTCATCTCGAACGGGGCCGTCGTGTCGGTTTGCACCGGATCGCCGTCGACGTAGAAGGTCACCGACCGCACGCCGATATCGTCGCCCGCCGCGGCCTGGATCAGCACGTTCTTGCCCTCCATGACCTCTTGCCCATTGACCGGGTTCGAGATCGACACGCTCGGCGGATAGTCTTCTCGCGTGTTGATTTGGAGCGCGGCCGCCGCGGAGCGATTCCCAAACGAATCCAACGCACTCGCCGAGATCGTCACAATTCCGCCGCTGTTCGCCGGAATGCGATAGCTGTAGCCAAAGGGCGGGGCCGTCGCCGTGTAAACGGTCCGCCCCGATTTGTCGTCGACCACAAAGTCGACGCTGTCGACCAGGACGTCGTCCGCGACCTGCGCGCGTATGCCCATGGAAATACCTTCGGGCAGATAGGCGCCGGGTTTCGGCGCCACGAGGTCGATGATCGGCGCATTGTCCGGGATGATGTCGTACGACGAGATCCCTTGCGTGATATTCCCGTTCGAGTCGGTGACGCGGATGCCGTAATACACCTTCTTGCGCGTGCCGCCCGTGAACTGGTTGAAGGGCACGCGCTGGATCCCGGTTACGCCCAATTGCGATAGCAACGGCAGCCGGAATCGAACGTCGAACGGGGCGATATCGATCGTGTTCAACGAACCCACGAAGTAGTCGGCCCGCGGGAAACGATCGTTGTTATAGACCAGACTGGCTCCGGCAGTATCGAATCCGCCGCTCTGCGGATCCGCCGGCACCGTCGGCTGCACATTGTTCCAGATCTCTACCTTCTGGACGTAGCTGTCGTCGGAGGCGGAGGTTCGTACCGTGACCAGCGTCCCCTCGACGAAATCGGCGTCCTGCGCCGGCGAAATCAGCAAAACCTTCGGGGCGGTGGTGTCGGGCACCACGGTCACGAGACGGATGTCGTTGTACACATTGCCCAAAACGTCTTTGACCCGCACTCCGAGTTTCACCGGGACATCCGCGTGAAGCACCCCCGCGGGAATGCTCAAATCGGTTTGAAACACCAGGAGCTTGGTCTTCTGCAGCTCTAGGTCGCGGTACCGCGTCGGCAGCGTTTCGATCCCGACCCGCACTTGCTCGTCCCGGGGCACCCAGGTTTGCGGGATCGTTTGCGTGGCGACCAAAGCAGGGGTCCCCTCCCCGGCCATTTCCACCGCATACACCTGGTCGTTGACCAGGAACGTGACCGACTCCACGCCCATGTTGTCGACCGCGAGGGCGCGCATCCGCACCATCAGACGCCCGGCCGTCAAAGTCTGGTCGGCCGGCGGCGCAATCAACTTTCCGAACGGCGGCGGATCGTTCACGACCCGTAACACGAGGAAGGTCTCGCCCACTTGTCCGATCGAATCGGTCGCACGAGCGACCACGGTGAAGTCCGTCCCCACTTTTCCGAGCGGCACATTCCACGTGAACCGATTTCCCGTCCGCTCGGTGATTTCGACGCCGCCCACCGACAATTGCGTGGAGCGGAGCTCCAAGTCGTCGGCAAACTCCACCTCGACGGCCGCCGGCGTGCCCTCGAGCACCTCGATGCCGGCGAGCGCATTATAGGCATCGACGACCGCCGTGCCGATCCAGGGATTGGACACGGACTTCAACCGGACGGTCGGCGCTCGATCGGTGCGGACCATGATATTGATCGCATCGGTCCGGGACAGATTTCCGCTGGCATCCGTGGCCTCGGCGCGCAATTCCCAGGCCTGTCCGCCGGCGTGCGGCGGAACGCCGATCGTCACCGGCGTGACCATCGTTTGTTTACTGCCCTGCAAATCGTAGGTCTGGAACGCCTGGCCATTCAGGAAAACGGTCAGTTTCGACACGCCCGATGGATCGAAGCTCGTGACTTTGAAATTCAGGGTGCTTCCTTCCACGACCGCGCTGCCCGACTTGATGTCGAACGAGAGATTGGGCCCGCCGTCGTCGCGTTTCCACTCCACGCGGGAAACCGTGGAAAACACGGACTTCGGTTCGCTCGCGCTCGTCCTGGCTTCGCGCCCTTCCGCCACCATGTATTTCGCACGCGGCTGCGCCACGGAAGGCACCACGACGTCGCCGAAATCGAATGCCTTCGGCCTGCCCGCTTCCGCGGCGATGACGGGCATCGTCACGGAATCGAATTCGAGCTTCAGCGCCTCGGTGACAAAGATGCGGGTGGACGCCGCCAGCTTGGCATCGGTGCCCAAGGTCAGGTCCACGCGTTGCAATGGAATATCGACCGGAACGGCGGCGTTCGCCAGCGAGACCTCGAACGAGAGCGCCTCCGCATCTCCGACCTCGGCGGCGGCAATCGCGAAGGTGTGCGTAAACGCGTTCGTCGAGTCGAACACGACCGACTCGGTCCGCAACTCGGTCCGTTCCGCCCCGGCGCGAACCCGAAACACTTTTACGGCTGCGGTCATGCCCTCGGTGTTTTCGTAGCCGGCGATCGCCACGGAAAAATCGCGGGCCGTCGCGGGAATCCCCCCGGGGGTCGCTTCCATCGTCAGCAGCCGGACGCCGTCGGCGGAACGACTCTGTCCCCACGCCAGCGTGCTGGCGCCCGCCGTCACGGCGAATCGTTTCAAGCGCTCGACAAGGTACGTGGACGGGGCGCCGAAACTCACCCGATGCGCCGCCGCGTCCGTGGCGATGACCGGCAGATCCGAAACGAAGAAATTCACCGCCTCGACGCCGACATCGTCGAGCGTATCGACGAGGCGCGAGTAGGTTTGGCCGTCGATGAAACTCGCGCCCGCAGCCGGGCTAACGATTGCGATCGTCGGCGGCAAGTTGGGCGTTTCGGGCATGCGATCCGCCGGCAAAAGCGCGATGTTTTGCACCGGCGCCGCCTCGGCTCGGTTGCCCGCGGCGTCGATGGCGGCGGCGCGCACCGTTAACGAACTTGCCGTCGCGATGACCGGCAGCTCGAACACATTGGGTTTTCCACTCACGGCCGGTAAAAGCTGTCCGCCGGATTCCGCCGAAACCGTCACCGTGGCGACGCCGACGTTGTCGGTCGCGTTCACCTTGACCTCGACGGTCCGCGGCTGGGTCGCGCTGGCGGGCGTGCCGTAAAGCACGTCACCCGCCGTCGGCGAGGTGATTACGATGAACGGCGGCACTTTGTCGGGCACGACGTCCAGATAAAGCGGCGTCGATTCGGTCGAGTTGCCGCTGCCGTCTTGGGCCACCGCCGTCACTTCGATGCGCGAATTCAACGAGCCCTCGGGAATCTTCAGGTCGGCCTTGAAGACATACTCGTACACCTTCTTTTCGACGAGCTGCCCGAACGTCGTCGGATCCGGCACCATGAAGACTTTGCTCGTGACCGACGCCGGCGTGCTGACGACGACGCCGCTCGAAACCTTGTTCACGACCAACGCGATTTGCGTGACGCTCAGATCGTCGGTCGCGGCCACCGTCAATTGCACGGTATCGGTTTGCAGCACGTCGACGCCGGATACCGGCGAGGTGATGACCACCGTGGGCGCCTTCGTATCGCTCAGGACGTTCAGCGCCACGGCCTTTGTCCCGACGTGGCCCGCCCCGTCCGTCGCTTCGACGGAAATGCGCGGTTTGGATGGCGCCGGCGCCGGAATGTCGAATTCGACCGTCCGGCTGGCCACGCGCGGATTTTCCGCGCGAAGATCGATGGTCTTGCCCGGAATCAGGGTGTCCCCCGAGTACACCCGAATCTCGGCCAGCGACGCGTCGTCCGCAACCTGGGCGCGCACCTTCATGATCTCGCCTTGATAAACGGTGCGGTTTTCCGACGGCTCCAAAATCTCGATCGCGGGAGCCTCGTCCCGCTTCACCTGCACATCGATGCGGTCGTCGCCGTGGTTGCCCTTCGCGTCGAACGCCGCCGCGCTCAACGTTACAGTTTGAACGTGGCCGGTTAGATCGAGCGCCGCCCCGACGATCGTGGATCGCTGCGCGGGCGTCAGGTTCTGGGAATTCCAAGCGACACCGTCGAGCAGCGCGATCAACGCGCTCGCCTGGCCGGCGCTTCGTTTATACTCGACGTAGGGGTGCGGCGCGGCGTCGAACACTCTGATATATACGTCGGTCCCGATCCGGGCGATGGTCATCGAGCGGATGCCCGCGAGCGGCAGATCGTTCGCCGTCGCATTGCTCAGCGTCCGGAGCTCGTAATCGGTGTCGAATGTCGGCGTCCAATTCGCGGAGAACTGGGTCAGCAGCGATTGGACGTTGTCGGCGGTGTTATCCGAACCGAACGAGGTCCCGTCCGCGGAGAAATCGACGCGCGCCATCTTCACGTTGTCGGAAGTCGATGCGACCACCTGGGCCGGAATCCCGCTCACGAGCGTGCTGAGTTGCGTCGGCGCGGTGATGGCCGCGATCGGCGGCACGTCATCGATAATCGCGTGGATCACGATCTCGTCCGACGCGGTTCGTCCCTCGAAATCCGTCGCGGTCAGTCGGATCGTGTAATCCGCGGGTTGCGGCGTTTCCGGCACGGTGAAACTGAACTGATAGGGGCTCTTCTGGTCGGTCGCCACCACGGCGCCATTTACGCTCATGGTGACGTTGGCGACGCTCGCCCCGACAGGCACCTCGCCAATGACGTCCGTCTGTGTTCCCATGTAGCGGTTCCGCGAGGCCGCATCGAAAACCACCGGGTACGTGATATCGAGGCCGAGCGGCACCTCCGTCGCGGCAACGATCGCCACGGTGACATTTGCGCTGCGTCCTGCATTGCCCGCCGCGTCTTTCGCCACGGCGTAGAAGACGAGGGATTGGCCCGCGGCGTAGTTCGACTTCCCGTCGCTTTCCCGCGCGAAGAGGGCGGAGAGATGAAACGACCCGTCGTCGTTCCGCGTGAACGCCCCCTTGCTCGCGTGCAGAAACGGCGTCGTCGAACCGGCCTGAAACAAATCGATCGACTCCACGCCGATGTTATCGAATCCGCCGACGGAAAATCCGATGTTCGAGGTTTCGGCAATTTTCGCCCCGTCCTTGGGCGATGAAATGGCCACCGCCGGCACGATATTGTCTTTGACGACCGAAATCTTCGCCTGCGCCGCGGCCGTCAGCCCGCCATCGTCGGTTACCTTGGCGACCACGTCCACGAGCTTGCCCGCCAGCGTATCGGGCAAGACGTAGTCGAAGGAAGACGCCCCGAGATTGATCAATTTTCCGTCAACCGAGTAAGCCACCGGCCCCACCGCCCCGTCGTCGACGACCGTCGCTCTCAGCGTGAGCTTGCTCCCCGCGATCCACTCCGAGCCGGCGATCGGCGCAATCAGCTCGATTTTCGGCGCCTGATTCGTCTGCGCGATCAAGGTGACTTGATCCGTCGAATTGATGTTGCCCCCGAAATCCTCGACCTTCGCCCGCAAGTTGAATTTTTGGCCGACCGAGCCCGCCGGGACATGAAACGAAAACTGGAAATCGGCACTGCCCCCGGAGTCCAGCGCACTGGACGGCGATCGCGCCGTGCTGCGGGTGTCTCGCGAGGCAACGATCCGGTCGTTCACGTACAAATCGACCTTGGCGCCGTAAATCATCAGGTCGTCCGTGACCTTGACGACCACGGGGATATCGGCGTTGTCGCGGATCCCCTGCTGGTCCTTGTGCGAGGTGATTTCGACCGCCGGCACTTCGTCGCGCTGCGCCGTCAGGATGAGGGATTCGGCCCGCACGGTGTCCATGCCGCGATATCCCACCGCCGCGACGATCAGCGAGCGCCCGCCCTCGCTTTCCGGCACGCCATAACTGAATCGGTAAGAGTACGGTGCAGCGATCTCCTCCCTCGTTTGCGCGCGATAGGCGATCGGCACCGCATCTCTGGATTGGCCGACTTGGACGCCGTTGACCCACAGCTCCACGCGATCGTAGGCGTCGCTGTCCGCCACGACGGCGAAATTGACGATCGTGCGCACGACGAACTTTCCGCCGTTCGGGATCGGCACGAAGTCCGGCGCGAAACCCGATTTGCCCTCGTTTTCGAGCTTCGCCCGAAACGCGATGTCCTCGGCGCTCGTGAAGAATTTCAGTTGCCCGGTTCCCGTCCCCGCTGCGCCGGACGCCGCCCGCACTTGGATATCGACGGGATCGGAGGTCGTCGCGTTCCCGGCGATGTCGGTCACGATCGCGGTGACGCGAATATAGGTGCCGGCCCGCCGTTCGGGCCCCTGTAAAGTAAAGCCATAGGGAGGCACGTCGTCCCGCGCGATCGGGGTGCCATCGATCAAGAATAACACTTCCTTGATTCCTCTCG
>CBINOT010000051.1:0-29214 GCA_966252355.1 uncultured Opitutus sp.
GCCGCTTCGTTCACACTGCGCAAGAGCATCTCAGGCTTCATATAACCCGTGACGAGGATGCGCTGCATGTGCGGAAAGTCTTCGCGTGCGCGGACGAGGAAATTCATGCCGTTGCCACCGGGCATGAGATGGTCGGCAACGACCACTTTGAACTTCCGCTTCTGGAGAATAAAGTCCGCCTCGCGGGCATTCGAGGCCGTGGTGACGTCGAACTGCGGCGATAAAGCGGCCGCATACACGTCGAGCAACGGCTTCTCGTCGTCGACGAGCAGCACGGCGTCCTTGGCGCGGTTTTCCGTCCCCGCAGGCTTCGCGTCCGTCGTATGCATCCTTGAAACCCTGAATTTCGACACGGCCACATGCAAACTGAAATCCCGAATGATCCGTGAAACTACGCGCAGATTTGATTGGCTCCCGGATACGTCCGCGGTTTTTCTCGGGTCATCCCGCACATGGCAGACCTCGATCTTCACGCGGTCATTCGAGATGGCGCGCTTGGCACGTTGCCGCCCGGCACGCTGACCGCCTCGGCGCTCACGGCGCGTAATGCTGCAGGGAACACGCCATTGCATGTCGCCGCGAAGCACGGTCGCCTGCACGAACTACCCGCCGAATTCATCACGCTGGAGCACCTCACGCTCAAGAACGACGCTGGCTACACGCCCTTGCACCACGCGGCGATTGGGGGCCACCTCGATCAAGTTCCCCCCGCCCTGCTCACTGCGGACACGCTCGGCGTTCGCAGCAATGCCGGCGTCACGGTATTTCACCTCGCTGCGGCGCACGGCCATCTCGATCAGATTCCCGCGGGCTTGCTCGACGGGGAGATCGTCCTGCGGAAATCCGACATCGGAAACACGCTCATCCACGAAGCGGCCGAAAACGGCACGCTCGATCGCGTGCCCGCACAATTCCTCACGACGGAGAACGTCTCGCAAAAAAATCTCGGCGGCGAAACCGTCCTGCACGTCGCCGCGTTCAATAATCACCTGGAGCAGATCCCGCGCGATTTGCTGACGTTGACGCAGCTGCGCGAAACGACCAGCGCCGGTGACACCGTTTTTCACGCCGCGGCGATCGCAGGCCACCTGGAGCAGATTCCGCCGCAATTTCTGACGCACGATAATCTCGTGCTCGCAAGCAAGACGGGCTTCACGCCGATCCACGCCGCTGCCGAAACGGGCCAGCTCGACAAGATCCCCCGCGAACAGCTCACCGCGGATCTATTGCTCACGCGGAACGACAACGGCGACACGCCGCTCCACGCTGCCGCGCATGAGGGGCATCTCGATCAAGTGCCCTCGGAACTGCTCACCGCAGATCGGATCGCGGCACGCAACTATGATGGCTTAACCGTGCTGCGTACGGCGGTGAATCGCGGGCACACGAATCAATTGCCCGAGCAAGTCCGGCCCAAGCAAATGGGCCCGATTCGCCGCTTTCTCCACAAGCTCGGCCGCCGTCGCGTTCCGTTCTGAGATCGAGTTGAGCGAACCGGTGGATTGTGGATTGTGGATTGTGGATTGTGGAACCCGAACGCGTCGCTTCCGGCCGCTGCTAGCACGTGAACGACGAGCGTGACCATTTCGCAACCGGGCGGGGTGCGTAGAGCTGGCGGGTGAAAGACGAACCAGGGGGCCGATCCAGCTCACGTAAGGACAAGGAGCGCCGAGAATTCATCATTATCCGCGCCGTTTTTCGTCTTCCCCTCGCCCATTGCGGTCGCTTTGCTGAACGCTGGTTTTTTCAAAACACAATCCAGCGACCAGCGCATCACGCTCACTCAGCCCCTCTCGAAATTTCCTCATGAACACCACGATTACCGCCATTACCGCTCGCGAAATCATCGATTCGCGCGGCAATCCGACCGTCGAGGTCGATGTGAAGCTCGCGTGCGGCGCGCTCGGTCGCGCCGCCGTGCCCTCCGGTGCCTCCACCGGCGAGCACGAAGCGATTGAGCTCCGCGACGGCGACAAGGCCCGCTATCTGGGCAAAGGCACGCTTAAAGCCGTGGGCAACGTGAAGACGAAGATCGCGCCGGCGCTCGTCGGCCACGATGCGTGCGACCAAGTCGGCATCGACCGCGCGATGCTGAAGCTCGACGGCACGACGACGAAGTCGAAGCTCGGGGCCAACGCGATTCTCGGCGTTTCGCTGGCCACCGCGCACGCCGCGGCCGCGGCGTTGGGCCAACCGCTCTACAAGTACCTGGGCGGCCCGAACGCGAAAGTCCTGCCCGTTCCGATGATGAATATCATGAACGGCGGCGCGCACTCCGACGCCCCGATCGATTTCCAGGAATTCATGATCATGCCGACGGGGGCGAAATCGTTCTCCGAAGGCCTCCGCATGGGCTGTGAAATTTTCCACTCGCTAAAGAAGGTGTTGAAGGAAAAGGGCCTCGCGACGGCGGTCGGCGACGAAGGCGGTTTCGCCCCGAAGCTCGAATCGACCGAGGCGGCCCTCGATGCCATCGCGCTCGCGGTGAAAAACGCCGGCTACAAGCTCGGCAAGGAAGTCCACCTCGCGCTCGACGTCGCCTCCTCGGAGTTCTACGTCGCGGCCAAAAAGCAGTATGTCTTCAAAAAGTCGGATGGCCGCGTCCTCTCCGGCGACGACATCGTGGCATTCTACAAAGAGCTGACCTCGAAGTACCCCATCGTCTCCATCGAAGACGGCTGCGCCGAGGGCGACTGGGCGACTTGGAAGAAGCTCACCGACGCCATCGGCGATCGCGTGCAGCTCGTGGGCGACGATCTCTTCGTCACCAACACCGAGTTCCTCAAGAAGGGCATCGAAACCGGCACCGCGAACTCGATTCTCGTCAAAGTGAACCAAATCGGTTCGCTGACGGAAACGTTCGACGCCGTCGAGATGGCAAAGGAAGCGAACTACACCGCCGTCATCAGCCATCGTTCCGGCGAAACCGAAGACGTTACGATTGCCGATATCGCGGTCGCCACGAATGCCGGCCAGATCAAGACCGGTTCGCTCTGCCGCACCGATCGCGTCGCCAAGTACAACCAACTCCTTCGTATCGAAGAAGAGCTTGGCGCCAGCGCGATCTACGGCGGCAAGATGCGCGGACTGTAAACCAACATCTTCGTCATCTATTCGACGGCCGGGCGCCTGCCCGGCCGTTTTCATTTGAGCGGACGATCGCACGCGACCGGAAACCCTCGGCTGTCCTTATCGTCCCCAACATTTTTCTTGCGGAGCCCCACTCCGGTCGTGCTTAGTTCACGACTCGATTTTTTGGACCCTTAGCTCAGTTGGTTAGAGCGTTTCCTTGACATGGAAAAGGTCACTGGTTCGAGTCCAGTAGGGTCCACCATCGCTCACAGTTAAGTGAGTCGATCGCAATGAGTAATGTGATGAACGCAGTGCTACGGAGGGAACTTAATTCCGGCTGCGCGACCCGCTCTGTGGCCAGGGTTTTATTCGCGGCTATTAGGGTCTCGCCGCTTTCCGAGTTGATGCCCGTGCTGCACGATCGCGTTGCGACCTTGCGTATTCAACTTGTCCAACACGCCCGCCAGACGGCGGCGCTTCTCCTCGGTCTCCGCGAACATCTCCAACTGCGTCCCGCCTTCCTCGACGCCCGATAGGCGGACACTGACCAATCGCAGGGGACGGCGTTTCTTCCAGGCGGCGCGCAGCAAGGGCTCAACGAGCGGATAGAACGGCGCTTCGAGATCCGTCGCCGCGTCCAAGGTGCGGGCATGCGATTCTTGCGTGAAGTCGGGATAGCGCACCTTCACCGTCATGGTCCGGACGCGTTTCCCATCTTCCCGCACCTTCGGCAGCAACTCGTCGATCATCCGCTTCGCCACGCGCTCGATCGTGCCGAAATCCGAGATGTCGTGGCCAAAGGTTTCCTGCTGCGAGTAACTCTTCGCGTCCTCGCGCTCGACCTGGACCTCGCGATCGTCCTCGCCGCGCGCCATCGCAACGACCTCCGTCCATCCGCCGCCAAAGATTTGTTTCAACTCGGTCTCCGGCTTGGCGAGCAAGTCGCTCACGAGCTTGATGCCATGTTGTTCGATGAGCGCCGCCTCGGTCTTGGGGCCGATGCCGGGCAATTTACCGATCGCAAGAGGCGCCAGGAATTGTGCCTCGGTCCCCGCCGGCACGGTCACAAAACCCCGCGGCTTCCGCAGCTTGGAGGCAATCTGTGCCACGAGCTTGTTTACGGCCAAGCCGATGGAAACGGGTATCTGCAGTTCGTCCCAGATTCGCGTTTGCAACCGCCGCATGCTCGCCTCGACTTCGGCAATCGTCGCAAAGCCGCACATCCCGAGATCCATATAACCTTCGTCGATGGAATTGCGCTGCACGATGGGCGTCACCGTCTCGCACAAGTCGAACATCTGCCGCGATACCTTGGAATACAGTCCACTCGTGTGTGGGAGCATGATCAGGTCCGGACACACTTTTAAGGCGCGCTGCGTCGGCATTGGCGTGTAGACCCCGCAGGCGCGCGCTTCGTAACTCGCCGACGAGATGATGCCTCGCTCACGTCCGCCGACCGCGCATTTGCGTCCGCGGAGCTCCGGTTTGAGCGCCAGCTCGCAGGATACGAAAAACGCATCCGCGTCGAGGTGCACGATCGTTGGCAGCGGTCCAGCCACAGGGAATGACTATCATCGACCGGTCAAAAGCCCGCAAAAGGATAACTGACATTCTTGTCAGCTGGCGTTTTTAGCTGGCCACGGGTGATCCACCCGCTTGTGTAACGACGCTTCGGTTACCTCCCCCCCGTCCGCTTCCCCTTTTCCGGCTGTCCGGATACCTCATGCTCCTCGTCGCAATTTTCTCTGCCATCGGTTTGGCGCTGTGCTTTCTTTGCTACAGCGGCGCTTGCAATCGTTGAAGCGGGCGCGTTCGACTTCCGTCTGAGCGATCTTCGGGCGCTCTGAGCACCACGTGCGTCGCCATCCGCCGCGAAAGCATCCTGGGCCGAACAGATACGTGATGAGCCAACATGTTCGGCTTGCCGACGCGGTTTCGGCACCCAAGCTCGGCGCTTTATGGGACGTCAATGGCTCCATGCAAAGCGCGCGATCGTTAACCTGAAAAAGGGTCAGGTCGTCGGCAAACTCGTCAAAGAAATCACCGTCGCCGCGAAGCTCGGCGGCCCGGAGCTCGAATCGAACGCCCGGCTGTTTGCCGCCGTGGAAAAAGCGAAGAAGGCCAGCGTCACCCGCGATGTGATCGAGCGCGCGATCAAGAAGGGCGCCGGCATTGGCGACGACAAACTCGTGCTCGAGCATGTGACTTACGAAGGCTATGCCCCCCATAAAGTGGCGGTCATCGTCGAGGTCATGACCGACAATCACAATCGCACCGCCGGCGAAATTCGCCTCCTTTTCAAGCGCGGACAACTCGGCGGCGGCGGCAGCAACAAATTCCTATTCGATCACGTCGGCATCGTCGAGGCGCATAGCGCGGACGCCAACGCCGACCTCGAGGGCGTCGCCATCGAATGCGGCGCGAACGATTTCGAGCGCCTGACGTCCGCGCAAAACGACGACATTCCCGAGGGTCATGTCGGGGCGCGCTTCCTCACCGAGCGCACCGCCGTGCACTCGGCGGCAACCTGGCTCAAGGCGCATAATTGGGCCGTGATCACCGCCGAGCTCGGCTACGTCGCGAAAATGTTCCCCACACTCGACGAGGCTCAACGCGCCGACGTCGGCGAATTCTTGCAGGCGCTCGAAGACCACGACGACGTCCAGCGCGTCTGGGCCGCGGTCAAGTAACGCGTCGAGCCACGGCGCGTGCAGGCGCGGCCGTTGGTTACGTCGCGCGCCGTAACGCCGGCTCTCCCAGCGGCTGCAGGAGTTCGTATACTTTTTCGAGGAGCGCCTCGGGCTTGAACGGCTTCAGCAGCAGCGCATCCGAAAATTCCTCCGCGCGAAAATCGGCGCGATTGCCCAAGGCCGAGGCCATGCCGCTCATGACGAGCATCTTTGCGGCCGGATTAATTCGGCGGAGCGCTCGGCCCAGCATCGCGCCGTCGAGATTCGGCATGTGCAGATCGGAAATCACGAGTCGGATTTCGGTCGCGCGTTGCGCGAACATCGCCGCGGCTTCCGCGCCGTCGCTTGCGACCAGGACGCGGTAATTATGACGCCCGAGGATTTGCGAGGTCATGTCGCGAATCTCCTGTTCGTCGTCGACCACGAGGATCAATTCCCCGTGCCCGCGAGGGAGCGCGCGTGCCGGCACGAGCACGCCATCGGGCGCCTGGAGATCGGCCGCCGGAAGATAAACGCGGAAACACGAGCCGCAGCCGATTGCGCTGCGGACTTCGATGAAGCCTTGATGCGCTTCGACGATGCCGCGCACGGTGGACAGCCCGAGGCCGGTGCCGCACCCCGATTCCTTGGTGGTGAAAAAGGGCTCCCAGATGCGCTTCACGATCTCGGGCGGAATGCCCAGTCCCGTATCCTCGACGTGCAGCACGAGAAATGCCCCCGGACGCGCGCCGTCGATTCTGGCCGCAGCCTCGTCGAGCACGCAGTTCTCGCCGACGATCCGCAACGTGCCGCCGTTCGGCATCGCATCGCGCGCATTCACGCAGAGGTTGAGCAGCACCTGATGAATTTGCGTCGGATTGCCTTTGATCGGCCACAAATCCGAAGGCACGTAATCGTCGAGGCGGATCGATTTCGGAAACGTGCCCGCGATCACCGCGACAATGTCGCGCAACAGATGCTTCACTTGCAGCAGCTGATTTTCGCCGCTGACGCCATGCGCGAAGCCTAAAATCTGACGAACGAGGAGCGAGCCGCGCTCGGCGCTTTTTTCGAGCGTGTCGAGGAGGTTGAGCGCGGAGGGCTCGGCGACATGGTCGCGCAGCATCGGCGCCGCGAGCAGAATCGGCGCGAGCATATTGTTGAGATCGTGCGCGATTCCCGCGGCGAGCAGGCCGAGATTTTCCATGCGCTGCGCGCGGAGGAATTGCTCTTCGAGCCGTTTCCGCTCGGTCACGTCGCTGCTGATGCAAAGCCTGGCCTTCGGACGTCCCGCTTCGTCGCGAATCAACGTCTGCCGCGACTCGACGAAGAGCGGTTCATGCTGACGATTGTGCATTCGCAGCTCGCCCACCCATTGGCCTTTCTCGAACGTCTCTTGGCGCGCCGCGGTGATCCGCGGCAACACCTCGGGGTCCATCAAGTCTTCCGCCGTGCGGCCGATCGCTTCGGCGCTGGACCAACCGAGCAACCGCTCGGCGCCTGCATTCCAATAAATGATGCGATGCGCGAGATCGGTGATGAAGATGGCCTCGCGCGCTTGGTTCAGCATGTCCGCCTGCTCGTTCACGCGGCGTTCCGCTTGGCGGCGCTCGGTGATGTCGGTGCCCAGCACGAGACGCGCTTTCGGCCGGCCGTGCTCGTCACGGATCACCGTGATCCGCAATTCGATCGTCCGCGCGGCCGCGCGCCGATCGCGCACTTCGATTTCGCCGGTCCACTCGCCTCCTTCGGAGGCCGTGCGGCACGCGGTGGCGATGCGTCCCGCCGTGACCGCATCGAACAGCGTGTTGCTCGTGCGATCCAACGCTTCGCTCGCCGTCCAACCCGAGAGTCGTTCGGCGCCGTGATTCCAGAAAGTGATGCGGCCTTCGAGATCCGTCATGATCACGGCCTCGCGGGCTTGATTCAGACAGTCGGCGAGTTCGCTGATCCGACGTTCTGCGCTACGGCGTTGTCGACGCTCGCCGGCGTCGCGAATGGCGCGCGTGACCGCGGTGATGAGCCGCTTCATGCGGTCCTTCAGCACGTAATCGTCCGCGCCGAGACGCACGGCTTCGATCGCGCGGTCCTCCTCGATCGTCCCGGAAACAAAAATAAAGGGCGTATCCGGCGCATGCAGCTTGGCGATCTTCAGTGCCTCGAACCCGTCGAAGCTGGGCAGCGCGACGTCCGACAGAATCACATCGAAGGTGGTACGCTCGATCTCCTTCATGAAGGCAACCGAGGTCGCGACGCACGTGATCTGGCAGTCCGGCCACTCGCTTGTCATGAGATCGCAGACCAACTCCGCGTCACTCGGGCTGTCTTCCAAATGTAGGATTCTCATGTCGACTCCTCCGCTGGTGCACCGAGTGCGCGCGGTTGCCGAACCGCCCTGGCGGATCGGCAACGCAAAGCGACACTCAGTCGAACACGCCCGACGCGGACCGTACCGGGCAGCGCAAGCGCCGCCCGGCGCCTCGCCGTGCTGGCAAGGCGCGGGTCCGAATTCGGTCTTACGTGAGTTGAGTGCTGAACGATGGGAATCGTTTAGAGGAAGAAGAAGCTGTCGCCGCCGCGCAGATAGCCATCGGACGGCGGCCGCAGCGCAAAGCGCCAGACCGTGGCATACTCGCTCCACGGTCCAGGCAGCTCGGCGTCGCAAATCACCTCCGCTTCCGGCATCGGCCCGGTCGGTTTGGAATTCAATCGGCGTTGGAAGACCTCATGGCCTTCTTCCGTGGCGAAAAACATGCAACGGCGCTCGAAGATATTCGTCGCCGTCTTGCGTTCGCCGCCCAGGAACGAGAGCCACCACGAGCGCAGCACCCATTCGTGCCGCGCGAGCTCGACAATGGCGCGTTCGCACGCGCCCGAGAACGATTCGTCCGCAGCGTGGCCGAAGGCGTATCCGCCCCACTGTGTGCGGGCATAAACGACCACAGTGACACCGCCGAACGGTCCATCGATGGCGACGGCTGAAACCCCGGGCCAATCCGTGTCGAAGTGACGGCCTTCGGCGCGACCTTCCCACCAAGCGATCAAGCTGAAGCGCTCGATCGCCTCGAGAACGGAACGACGCCGCGCCTGCCGGTCGAACAGACCGGGAAACGCGGACATTCCGCTGGTGGACGGGTCGATATCGAAGCCGAATTCCTCGGCGCGGTCCGAACGGACCAGTGACGAAAATGCCCAACGTTCAAGAGCTTCCGACACGGCTATATGCCGTGCGATGGAAGCGCTTTGGTGCACACCGGTGCCGTCGGCAGTTTTACTGAAGAGACTGAGCGGCTGTTTCCGGGTGAGGCCAGGCTTGAGCATGGCATTCGCCAGCACAAGCTTGCGGCCCCGAACCGGAAATTCGCCCATCTCGATGCCTGCAACAGGTCCTCCGAAGTCAGAGAGGACGTTACGATAACGAAATGCGGCTAGGCTAAGCATAGGGGTGAGGGTTTAGTTTCCGCGAAGGTCGCTGTCACAGAACGTCGTGCAATCGGGAGTAACGCCCGACACTTGGGTTGCCTGCGAGCGAGCAATCGGGTCGAAATGCTCGGCCGCGCGCACAAATCCACACAGGAGCAAAAGGCTCGAAACGAGCCCGAGTAGGTAACGGGTATTCTTTTTCATAGCGCCGTCAGTGTGCCACCGCCGCGCTAGGGATTCTATCCTGTAAAGTACCGGAATTCCGGTAAACGTTCGTAAGAATGAAAGTGGCTTTGGAAGCCGGTTTACAGTCGGTTTGGTCTCAAAATCGTACTGGGAAAAGGCGAGTGTTGGAAGAGGATACTAACCCTTCCAAAAAGGAACATCACCGCGCTGTGTTACGCATTCGAAACTGTGTAAAACTCGTCGATGGAAAGGTCGCGACCTTTCCTTCCAGTCCAGGGGCATTCCCCTACGATCGAGGTCGCAAAAACGGATAAAAAAGATGGCCAACGCGCCGTAGTACGACATTGTTCCAGGCCTTGTCTCCAAGCCGTAAAGTCACCTCTTTTTTTGTTCGGTGCGTGGTCACATTTTTTACTTCGATCACGTACGGACAACGCGCGGCGCAAAACATTGGATTCCCGCTTATCGACACGTATACGAGCGTCGAAACAAGGACGGAATCTACGATTATGTGCGCGATTCAAGATCGCGACGGGCAAATGCTGTTCGGAGGTGATGCGCTTTTGAGCTTCGACGGTGAGCGGTGGCTAAGAACACCGATTCCGGGAAGCTACGATATTCACAGCTTGGACTTCGGAAATGATGGACGACTCTGGGCGACGGCATTCGGTGAAGTGGGTTGGTTTGAACGTGGGGCCACAATTCAATGGGAATATCATTCGCTTAAGTCATTCGTTGGACCTTCGGATATTCCGTCCGGAGAAATCTATAGAGTATTCGCAGAGGAACGGGGGGCGACCTTTATATCCGCGGATCGAATTGTGCGATGGAATGGGCACAATTTGCAGGTCTTCAAAATGCCCGGTACGCGTAAGCTCACCGCCTTTCGCATTAACGGCACTATTTACGTCCACTACCGTCTCAGTGGCCTCTTCGCCCTCTCATCAGTCGGGCCACAGCTGATTCTCCCGCAATCGTTGATTGGTGAAGATACAGGCGTGTTGGGAATCGACGCCATCACTCCAGATCGATGGCTGCTCACGACCGGCAAAGGCCTTGTCGTTTACGAAAACGGTCATACAAGTCCGTTCGCTCCCGCGGTATCAAATTTTCTCCGCGATGCTGCTGTTACGTGTAGCATACGCCTTCCAGATGGGCGCTTCGCTTTTGGCACGTTACGTGGCGGCATCGTGGTAATGAATGCAGATGGCTCGCTTGCCAGGATCCTAGACGAAAATCATGGGCTCCCCTCACCTTACGTTATCTCCCTGTTTGTCGACCGGGATGAAAATCTCTGGGCAACGTTCCCGGCTTGTGTTTCGCGCGTGGATCTTAACGGCAACGTCAGTATTTTCGATCAACGAGCACACTTGCCGCGAAAGCTATATAAATCGGTCTCGCGCGTAGACGGTCAAATTGCAGCGTCCGATGGTGGACGCTTATTCGTTCTTCAGCAGGATGGGCTGCATTTCAGATCTGCAGCGCTTGCCCTCGATAATGCGCATGAAATACGAGAAACAGCCGCAGGATCAATTGTCGCAGGGTATCGTGGCGCTTGGGTAATTACACCCGAAACGGCTAACAAGATTCATACTACAATACAGGACGTATTTGCGCTCACGTCTACCTACTCGAATCCGTCGGAGCTGCTTTTTGCGGAAACCTCGCGACTTGTCGTTGTGGCACCTGGTAGGCCTCTCAGAACCGCGGTTGAATATCTGCCGCAACTCGCAACGAGCATCGTACAGGATAGCGGCGGCGCGGCGTGGATGGGGACGAATGCGGGTGGCGTGATGTATGTGCCCCAAACAAATACGACATTGGCAACTACCAGTCCACCCCCGGGAGAAATGGCGCTTCCAAAGATCGAAGGCCCATCGTTCGTGCGCCTGTTGTCAGACGGAACACTCCTTGTGTTCGCAAAGAATGGCGCGTGGGCAAAAGGGAAGAGCGCACTGCATTTTCAATCCGTTGAACATTACCCCGGGCAATCGATCACGGCGATCTCGCAGGTTGCGCCGGACGACAGCATCTGGATGGCGCAAGCCGCGGAGACCACCGGATCCGTCGTAATCGGTCGAGTCAAAGTAGTCCACGACATCGCTTCTTGGAAGCCGCACGAAACGAGAGGACTCGATGCGATTGGGACACCACAAAGTATTTTTGCCGAACAGAACGAGGCAAAAAAAATGACTTTGTGGATTGGCGGGACTAAAGGCATCTTGCGGCACGTCGTCGAAAATGGGCCTTCGGCGCCCCGACCGCGCTCGCCGCTGCTACACGCCTTCGCGAAAACCAAATCAGACACTCGGCAGCCGATCACTGACATCCTAGGCTATTCTACTTCCGCCATCGAATTCGAATTCGCGGCGCCGGAATATGCCCGCCGCGCTTCGTTGCGACTGCAGACCAAGATCGACGGCATCGACACGGATTGGGTGCCGGCGAGCCGCGATTCGCGGCGTGAGCTGACGGCGATTCGCGACGGGCGGTACACATTTCAAGTACGCGCCGTCGCGGAAACCGGCGTCGCCAGCGAGCCGACAATGTTCACTTTTGAAGTGGCCCCACCCTGGTGGCGCACGCAAGCGGCGATTGGCCTCGAAGCGGTGGCGCTCGTGCTAATTGTCTTCGGCGGGTATCGCCTCCGCGTCCGGGCGCTCCAGCGCCGCACCGTCGTGCTCGAACAGAAGGTCGCCGAGCGCACGGAGCAGCTGGCCGAGGCTTCCGCGGCCAAGACGATGTTCGTGGCGAACATGAGCCACGACATCCGCAATCCACTCAACGGTATCGTCGGTCTCACGCTCGCGCTCGAGGATACCAGGCTCGACCCGCAGCAACGCGCAGTCGTCGCCACGCTCCGCGAATGCACGACGTATCTTTCGTCGCTGGTCGACGACGTCCTGGATTTCGCCAGCATTGAGGCAGGGCGCATCGAGCTGCGCACGGGACCATTCGTGCCGGCGCAACTGCTCAACTCGGTCGTGACGGCGTTAAAGGGCCAAGCCGCGGAACGCGGCGCGATGATCACGATCGAAACCGATCCCGATATTCCGCCGACGCTCCTCGGCGACGCCGGTCGCATCCAACAGATCCTCGTCAACTACGTCTCCAACGCGCTCAAGTACGCCAGTGGCCACATTCGCCTCGTCGCCGCGTTGGCGGCCAACGCCCCCGGAGAAATCGAGTTCTACGTGGCCGACGAAGGCCAGGGCATCGGCGAAGAAGAGCAAAAGACGCTCTTCACGAAATTCTCGCGGCTCGAAGGCGCGCGCCGCGAACACATTCCCGGCACCGGTCTGGGCCTCGCCTCCTGCCGGCTGCTTGCCGACGCCATGGGTGGCTCTGTCGGAGTCGAGAGCAAGCCCGGCCATGGCTCGCGTTTCTTCCTCCGACTGCCCCTCACCATCGCGCTCGGCCCCGATCCAGTACCCGCCGACGTTCCGCTGCCTAAGACGAGCGTCCTCTTAGTCGAAGACACCGATTACAACGCGATGGCCGCCACGGCCGTACTCTCTCGCCTTGGCCTCACCTGCGATCGTGCGCGTAACGGCGAAGAAGCCGTCCGCATGTTCGCCGACAAACGTTACAACATCGTCCTGCTCGATCGTAACCTGCCCGACATCGACGGCACCGAAGTCGCGCGCCGCATGCGCGAGGTCGAAACCGACGGCATGCGTTCCGTGCTTCTCGCCGTCACAGCTTATTGCACCGCGCAGGATCGCCAGCTTTGCCTCGATGCCGGGATGGACGCGTTCGTCGGCAAGCCGCTGACGCCGGACAAACTGCGCAAAGTGCTGCTCGCCGCCGCGCGGCAGCAAGTGCTCGGCACGGCTTCGATCCATGCACCGATCGAAGCAGCCGCACCCACTCCGGTCGCCAACGCAACCTCCGAGCTCGATACCAAATTGCTTGAATATTTGGCGGATGGCGCGGAAGGCGGTCTCACCGCTCAAGCCGAACGCTTCATCGAAGCGCTGGATGAAGCTCACGCGCAGATGCTGGCCGTCAGCAAATCCGAAAATCCTTCTCTCTTCGGTGACGCCGCGCATCGCATCCTTGGCCATGCACGCATGATCGGCGCCAGCGGATTGGTCGCGGGTGCCATCGAGCTCGAAACGGCCGCCCGGAAATCCGATGCGACCGTCGTCGCCAAGTCGCTCCACGTGGTCGAACGCGAGATCGTCACGCTTAAGGCAGCATTGCGCCGTCGCCTTCGGGCGGAGAAAGTGTGAAGCCGTGGTCGCGCGCGTAGCGCACGAGCTCGGTCGTATTCGTTAGCCCTAGCTTCCGGATGATATGCAAACGGTGCGTCGACACCGTCTGCTCCGAAATCCCCAGCCGCTCGGCGATTTCATTGTCGCGCAACGATTGGCCGACCAACGCGAGTACGGTGCGTTCGCGATTGCCGAGCACCTTGTCGAACGATTGCGGGTCCGCGTGCCGCTGCGCGCGAATGCGTTTGAACGCCTCGGAGAAACTCGTCTTGCCGCGCGAGACCAGGCCGATCGCCTCCTTGAGCGCCTCGACGCTATTCGTGTTCTTGTCGACGAAGCCCTGCACCCCGGCCTTCTCGGCGCGATAAACCGTGAAGTCGTCACAGTGCGAGGAAAGGACGAGGATCAAAACATCCGGCGCGAACTTTCGAATTTCCTCGATCACGCCGAAGCCATCGAGGTTCGGCAAATGCAAGTCGAGCAACACCATGTCGGGCTTCGTTTCTTTGACGACCTCCACGGCCCGTCGTCCATCCGCCGCATCGCCCACGACTTTGTGTTGCAGGTCGGCCTCGCATATTTTGCGCAGAACCTCCCGGAACATCATATGGTCTTCGACGATAACTATCCTCACGGTGGAACGATGAAATTGGACTGGATACTCGCAACCAGGCCATCGAAAAGCGACAGCCCGAGCAATTCGGGAACCAAGTGGCCCGAACTGATTTCGGCGTCGCGGCGCAAATCTTTAGCTGAAGCGCCAGAATCGGTTAGATTCACATGCGAAAGACACCTGTCGCCGCGTTAATGGCGCGGGGACGTGCACGACGGTTAGCGCCAAGCCTCAATCCTTCGCTTCGTTCTTCAATCTCGCGACGACATCGGCCAACAACTGATCCACAGCTGCGGCAGCGTGTTCTGCATTCGTAAGATGCTCTCGCGCCGCTTCCCACTCGTTACGCATTGCCGTCGATTCCAAAGCGCGCAGCTCATCCGCTAACGTGTGGTGATGGATCGCGAGCATTTGCGAGGCGAGTTGATGGGCATCCTTGGCGGCACGATTCGCATCGTGTGCCTTCACGGCTTCGCGGATATTGTCTAACCGACGGAGGACCTCGGTCCTGTAGTCGGTGATTCGCGCCTGCGCATTCGGTCCCTGAAGTAGCACGCCTAGCCGCAGCGGTTCATCCTCGCGCGCATCCTTAGCTATCGAGGACCCAGAAGCCTTCAGACTGCGGACCGCGGCCTGGATCTTTTCGGTCGTGATCGGTTTCGTGACGAACGCCGCCACGCCCGCCTCGAGCGCTTCCGCGCGTTTTTCGGCGGTGGCGTACGCGGTCACGGCGACGATCGGCGGTGCGCCGTCGCGACAGAGCGCTTTGATCCGTCGGACTAATTCCGCGCCTTGCATATCCGACAGCATCCAATCCGTGAAGATGATGTCGTAGCCGCGCGACGACTGCAGGATTTCGAGCGCTTCATCTCCCTGCTGTGCCCAATCGACGTCGTAGCCAAGTCCGGCCAGCACATGTCCCAAGACTAGGCGATTGTAAGCTTCGTCTTCGATCGCGAGCGCATGTCCCCGGTGTACCGCTCGGTTCGGCTCGGTTTCATTCGCATTCGCCGGCGAAACGGCCAATGGCGCGGAAAAGGTAAAACAGGTCAGCCCGCCTTCACTCTTTACCGCGACCTCTCCACCCATCGCGCGCGCGAAGCGAGCGCAGATCGTGAGGCCGAGCCCTGCGCCCCGCGTGTGCTTGTGCGACTGCGAACGTCCGCGCTCGAAAGAGCCGAAGATCCGCGATCGATCTTCCAGCGGTATATCCGGACCCGTGTTGCTCACGGAAACGCTGAACCGATCCTGGCCCAGCATAGCATTTACCTCGGCGCTCGGAGGCACGCCGTATTTATGCGCGTTGGATACGAGATTGCTGACGATCTGCCGCACTTTGCCTTCGTCGCCGTTGAGCCGAACGCCGGCGAGTTCAGGCGCGAACGTGAGACGCGTACGTTCCCATTTGGGATCGACCGCGAGCACCGCCGCACGTACCGCGGCGACGGGGTCGAAAGGCGCAACTTGCAGTTGGACGTCGCCTCGCCCGATCACCGCGAAATCGAGAACATCGTCGAGCACCAGCCGCAGCTGGTCCGCGCAGGCGCGCAAAGATTCCGTGAGCTTGCGATCCCGTTCCGTCGGCGCGGACTCACGCAGCATCGCGCTGAGGCCGATCACACCGTTGAGCGGATTGCGGATTTCGTGGCTCATGCTCGCAAGAAATTCGTCCTTGGCCTCGTTGGCCTTCCGCAGTTCGGCCGTACGCTGCGCGACGCGTTCCTCGAGAACGCGCGCATGTCGTGCCAACCGCCGTGTCCGCCACACGCCCGCGCAAAACGCCACGCCAACCGCACCGAACAAATACGCGCCATAGGCCCATCGGCTCGCGTACCAATGCGGTGGTCGAAAAATCTTGAACCGTGACATTCGGCTTTCGCCAAGCCAGCGAGACTCGATTTCGAGTGTGTGTGCGCCGGCACCGATACGCTGTAACACGACTTCCTTTCCAGAATCCAATTCCGCCCACTCCACCGAATCTGGAGTAATTCGATAATAGAATTTCGTACGTCGTGCCCAATATTCCGGTCCGCCCTTAAGTACGAACCGCATTTCGTCCTCGCTGGGACGCAACTCATACCCCCCGACGTCGTCATTTATTCTTCGGCTGCTGCCGACCCCACGTTCAGACGCTGCCGCTGTTACAAGGACGATCCTTGGCGGTGGAAGCACGGGCACGTGATCGAAAAACGAGATCGCGACATCGATACACCCGCCCGGCCCCGCTAAAGCGACCCGATCACCGCAAATCGCCATGCGCGAAACGTCGGATAACGTGTTGAGGATCTTGTGATCTAGCACCCGCACAGACCAGTGATCAGTCGTCGTTTTATGTACCATCAGTAACGACGCCGAGCCGGCATTTTGACCGCCAACAAAGATCGCATCCCTTCCGATCGCGAGGGACTTCCAAATAGCCTCTGGGGAGCCTGGCAGCTGTACCCTTTGATCGCCTATTTCCAGTAACCCGTCACCCCACAGCACTACCAAATGGCCTTCATACAATTTAACTACCGAACGAAAATCCGAACGACGTTTTAACGATTCGAGCGTCCCATCTACAGACCATTTCTGAACCCCGTGACCAACGGTGCCAAAAATAATATCATCGGCGTCGGTATTGACAATGCCCGTGCAGAGCGCGGGAACCCGGATGGAAGAAGGTTTCAAATCGACAGTCCATCGTGTCAAGCGCGTGCCCTGCGCCGTAATGAAGCCCCTCTTCGTGGATGCGACCTCGTTGACCTGTGCACCGCCGTCGATCCGCACCTTGCGTGTATCGATGTCGAGCATGTTCATTTCGCCTCTCACTACACCAATAGACGTCGAAGCAACCGACCAAGTCGCCGCAGGTCGAGCTTCCGTGGGTGACCAGGATACCGCATTAACGCTCCAGCTGCCATCGCTGCTGGAAACCCAAAACCGCTCCGCTGACGCATCGACTCCTAATGCTTCTTGTCGTGATCCAGTAAGCCGACGAACCTCCGATATCGACGGCATGCAATATATTTGAGCTTTTGACGCGAATAAAATTCCAACAGAAGCTGTGACCGGATAGTTCATCGGAACGCCGACGATTTCTTCGCCCACCCTAATATGCCACTTACTATCCTTCGTGTTAAGATCGAAACCTTTTAGTCCCCCTTCGGAACTCAATCTCAGCAAGGTCTCTGGTTCACCACATTTGAACACGGAGATTAAATGTTCGGCGCTTAGATCGCCCCAGTGCGGTGATGTAATTTTAGTCAATTCCCCTTCTCTATATTCATAGGATGCAAGTGCGCCTCCAAAAAACACTGCATCACCTATTGGCACCGCACCGAGTATTCCTTCATTGCTTATAATATATTGGGAAATTGGCGTTTGGCTCGTAACTATCAATTTATTCGTTGCAGCGATAAAAAATGCATCTTGTCTCGTCTGAATGATCCAACCATTTTTCCATCGAAAATAATGACGGAGCGACGGAAATGAAAACTCCACGCGATCGACTACGCGGCCGTCCGGTGAAAATAAAATGACAGCATTAGTGGTTAATGCGATTACGTTTTCTCCGGCATCCAAAAGCGCATAGCTTTCACCACCGACATCAGCTAAAACGCGGTGGAAGCTACGATCGATGGAATCGGGTGAAATCCATCCAATGTATTTGGGCCCTCCAATCCACAACCGCTTTCCCTTCATCAACAATGCTCGCGCGACGCTGAACCCTGGCAGCGAGATGTGATGCCAACGCAAGCCGTCAAAGATCCCAACGTTACCATCTGCACCGACAACCACGCTGTGGTCCGGCCCCTCCGCTAACCCCCAATACGGTCCCGGGAAAGGCGGATGTAACTCCAGGAGCAACGGCGTTGGCTTGTAAGGCAGTTCCGCAGTCACAGGTGATATGAGCCAAACGAGCGCCGCTAGGACGGCGCCGATTAAGCGCCAAAATTGGCGCTTTACCGTGTCATGGATCGCATGGGGCCGCGCTAGGAGCGGAAGCATTGCCGTATTCTTTAGTTCTACCTCAGTGCGTAATCCGTTTCCCGCAATGCCCAAGTTTGCCCCTCCGGGGGTATCGTACCGCCAAATCCACGCGAACCATCGCGAGCGTATGCAAAATTCCGTCACGGGTCTTTACGTCCGGAGACGAAATGACACGCTCTCGACCGACACCGGCCATGCTGCTCAAGTTGTTCCTCCTGGAAGACCAGACCCTGTTTCGCGACCTGATCGTTCGAACCCTCACCCAAGCGCTCGATGTCACCATTCTGGGCGCATTCGGCACCGCGGACGAGCTTCTGAAACAACTGCCCGCGATAACGAGTGCCGATGTCGGGCTCTTGGACGTCCGGCTCGATACGGGCGATTGCTTCGAACTCTTGCCGAAGATTCGCTCCGCCGCTCCTTCGACTCGGCTTATGTGGGTCACGTCAGTGTTCGAAGACGTCCTGCTCGAGCGCGCATTGGCCGCCAACCTCCCCGGGTTCATCCACAAGGACGATTCGGCCGCTGAGCTCATCACCGCCGTTCAGCGCGTCGCCGCCGGCCACACCTTCATCAGCGCGTCGGTTCAGCAATTCCGCGACAATCTTCGGCAGCGATCCGATCTGTTCTCGAAGGTTCTTTCGGCGCGCGAACAAGAAATCCTAAAGCTGCTCGGCAGCGGGTTCACCAACGAAGAAGCCGCCGCTTTGCTCGGAATCAGCGCCCAAACGATCAAAACGCATCGCCGGAACATCATGGGCCGCCTCGATCTGCACACGGCGACCGAACTCCAAGCCTACGCGGTGCGTCACGGTTTCGTTTCGGCCCGAGAGCTCCGCTAGACGCGCCTTATTCCGCCTGCCCCGCAGCGCCTCGAGCCGAGATTCGAAACGCACTTGACGCGTTTACAGAAACCGCGACCCTTACCGCTCGGTTTTCGCCCTCATCGTCTATCGGTTAGGACAGGAGATTCTCAATCTTCAAAGCGGGGTTCGATTCCCCGTGGGGGCGCCAACTTAAGTTGCGTTATTGCAACTAAATGCGCGATTCAGGAGAGGCCTCTCCGACGCCCACTAGCCTGGAAGAACTCGGCAGCCGCAGCGCGATCTTTTGCGATTTGGGTCCGAAGTTCGTCGACGTTCGCAAACTTCATTTCCGAGCGGATAAATTCCAGCAATTCGACGACCAAGCGATTTCCCGTCCCAAAGGGACAATCGGCCAGCACATGGACTTCGAGCTTCGGTTCCGTCGTGTTTTCGACGGTCGGCCGGAGCCCGTAGTTGGCCACCGCCGGCAACGCTTCGTTGCCGTCCTCGGTCGAAACTCGGACGGCGTAAACCCCGAGGCGCGGACGAAGCGCGGGCGACCAAGCGATGTTCAACGTCGGGAAGCCAATCGTCCGCCCCAGCTGCTTGCCCGCCACGACTTCGCCGAGCGCGAAATACGGATAGCCCAGTAAGGCGTTCGCCGCGGCAATTTCTCCGGCCTCCAGATGCGAACGAATCCGCGTGCTGCTTACCGCCTCGCCGCGTACCGCGACGCGCGGAGCCACGAACACCTGGATACCTAGTTCGCGTCCCGACGCCGCCAGCAGGGCAACGTCGCCGCGGCGCTTCTGACCAAAACGAAAATTTTCACCCACATAAACCGCCACGAGAGTCGGCAAGCGCTGCTTCAACCACGACAGAAACGCGTCCGCCTCGATCGCCGCAAAATCGCTCGTGAACTGCTCGGTGATCACGACGTCCACGCCGAGCGATCCAAGGACGCGAGCCTTCGTCGCCGGCGACTGCATCAAACGCGTCGCATCGTTAGGCCGAAACAGCGCGCTCGGATGCGGCCAAAACGTGAGCACGGCGACCACGCCTTGCTGCTCACGAGCGGCTCGAATCACCGGCTCGATCACCGCACGGTGCCCAAGATGCACGCCGTCGAACATCCCGATCGCCAGATACAGCGGTTTGGCCGGCAGTACGGCGCGAGACACGGCGTCGAATTGAACGGGGAGCGGCATGCCGGATGATCAAAAAGGAAGCGTCCAAAAGCTCCCAAATCTCGCTGACGAGCAAATCCCAATTTCGGAGTTTGGTTGCCGGTCACGGAGCCACCCGCAGCGCTGAACTCAGGGCGCCTCTCCGGAAAGGCGCCCTACCCTGATGCCGCCCTGAGCGACGGCATCGAGTCTCAAAGCACGAAGCTCGGCACCGCGTCACGCGGCGCAATCAACCGCTTCTCGATCTCCGGCGTGGACATCGTTTGCAGTTGTTCGAGCGTCAGCGCCTGGGAGACGTGAAACTTGTCCGTCGCGGTGCGCCGCAATGCCGCCAGGTGCGCGCCGCACCCGAGCTTCTGCCCGAGATCGTGCGCCAGCGTCCGCACATACGTGCCCTTCGTGCAGCGCAGCCGGAAATCGAATTGCGGCAGCGCAAAGCGCGTGATCTCCCAATTCATGACCCGAATGAAGCGCGGCTCGCGCTCGACCTCTTCGCCTTTCCGCGCCGATTTGTAGAGCGGCACGCCGTCGATCTTGATCGCCGAAAACATCGGGGGCGTCTGGTACTGATCGCCCAAGAACCCGTTGATCGCGGTCTGCACGTCCGCCGTCGTCAGGGGCGGGACGGGCCGCGTCTCCATCATTTCGCCATCGGCGTCCTGCGTGTCCGTCACCTTGCCGAACTCGACCGTACCCTCGTACTCCTTGTCCAGGCTGATGAGATACTGCGAAACGCGCGTGGCTTTGCCGACGAGCACGATCAATAGGCCCGTCGCCATTGGATCGAGCGTGCCGGCATGGCCGACGCGCTTCATTTTCAGAATGCCGCGCAGCCGCGCGATGACGTCGTGCGACGTATGATCGCGCGGTTTGTCGATGAGCAGGATACCGTCGAGTTCTTTGGCTTGTCCGATCACGGGTGCAAAAAAGAGAAGGAAGTAAGAATTAAAGCGGCGAGCGAGAGCGAGTCCGGACGAAAACCGAAACTTCCCTTCGCGCGTCGGGCCTCGTCTTGCCGGCGTCGCTCAGGTTCGGAACCACGGTGTCCGCAGGACCGGCGCCCTGCGCCGCGCCGCCGCAGCGAAAGCGCCTCGGTTCATTTCGCGCCTTTCGGCTTGCTCGCGTCAACGAGCGCCAAGCGTTCGGCAAACGCGGCCACCAGTCGCGGATAAAAATCGTTGGCGCCCGATTTCAAATTGAGCCCCGCGGCGCAGGCATGTCCGCCACCATTGAATTTGCCCGCAATCAAATCGACCCGATACGACGGATCTTTCGCGCGCAGGCTCGCCTTCACCGTGCCGTCGGGACGCTCCTCGATCAACGCGGCAATATCCACGCCGTCGATGCTGCGGGCGTAGTCGACGAGCCCCTCGGTGTCCTCCGAATTCGAGCCGGTCGATTCGAAAATCCCCGACGGCAAAATCCCAATGCACACGCGGCGATTACACTCGAGTCGCAGCGACGCCAGGAAATGCTGCAGCAAGCGCAATTTTCCCTCGGTTTCGCGCTCGTAAAGCTCGTAACCCGCTTCCGACGGATGCGCGCCGCGTGCGACCAATTCGCCGGCCAGCACGAAGCAGCGGCGGGTCGTCGTATTGAACCGAAATTGTCCGGTATCGGTAAGGATGCCGGTGAACAGTGCTTGCGCGGACTGCGCGTCGACGGGCAGCTCGTTGTCGAAAAAAATCCCCGCGAGAATTTCACACGTCGCCGCCGAGGTGCTGTCGACCAGGTTGAAGTCGGCGTAGCCTACGTTCGACAAATGATGATCGATGACCGCCACCGGCTGCGCATAGCGAGCCTTGAGCCGTTCCCCGCCCCGCGCGTGATCGGCGCAGTCGACGAAGATCGCGGCACGCTGCTCGGTCGCGTGGAGCACGTCGTCCGTGCGCAGGAAATTCATTCCTTTCACCAGGAACAGCAGTCGCCGGGGCACCGGATCGGGATTGACGCAGATGACGTCGTGACCGCGCGCCCTCAACACACGAGCGACTGCAACCTGCGCGCCAATGCAATCGCCATCGGGCCGGGCATGGCCGATCACCGCCACCTTTTGCCCCGCGATCGACGCGAGCAGCCGGGCGAAACCCGCCGAGAGTTCGGGATAGAATTTCTCCACGTGGCGTTACGTGTGCGCGGGCTTCGTCGCTGGCGCGACGCGCGAGCGGCGAGTTTCGGGCGCGGCGGTTGAGGACCTTGACGGGCGCATCGCTCTACTCGTCCTTCTTCGGCGGGTGCTCGATCTCGTCGAGGACCTGCAGAATCCGCGCGCCGCGGGCCGCGGACTTATCGAGGATATACTCGAATTTCGGGAGATACTTCAGGACGATCCGGCGGGCGACTTCCTCGCGAATCTCGACGGCTTTGCTGCGCAACCACAGCAGTTTCTCCTCGGCCGTCCCCTCGTCTCCGACGATCGAGACGAACACCCGCGCGTCCCGCAGATCGGGCGCCACGCGAACTTCCGTGATCGTGATCGCGACCGCCTTCGATTGGTAGCGCTTGCGCAGGATGTCGCTGATCTCGCGTTGAACGAGCTCGTTGACGCGCAGCGTGCGGTTGGACATGGGAGTCGAATTTACGATTTAAGATCTACGACTAATGATTTCGGGCAGCGCCGAACCGTCGGCCTCAATCACAAATCATCAATCGTAAATCATAAATCGATTAGAGGGCGGCTCTGACCTTCTGCACTTCGAAGCACTCGATGACGTCGCCGGGCTGATAGCCGTTGAAATCGTCGAGCTTGATGCCGCACTCGAGCCCCGCGCGCACCTCGTTCGCATCGTCTTTGAAACGCTTGAGCGTTCCGACTTTGCCCTCGTGGACCGTCTCGCGGCCGCGCCGCAACCGGGCGGCGGCGTTGCGGTTGATCTTGCCCTCGGTGACGAGGCAGCCCGCGACAAAACCCTTCGCGAGCGGGAACACCTGCCGAACTTCGGCGGCGCCCGTCTTGATCTCCTTGATGTCCGGCTCGAGCAAGTCGGCCATCATCTCGCGGACCTTGTCGCCCAGCTCGTAAATGATGTCGTAGGTCTCGATGCGAACGCCGTGATGCTTCGCGAGCGGCGTGACGCCGTTCTCGAGCTTCGTGCTGAAGCCAATGATGACCGCGCCCGCCGCGCTCGCCATGAGCACGTCGTTTTTCGTCACCAAGCCGACCTCGATCGAAACGAGCTCCAGCGAAACCTTCGCGCTCTTGATGCCTTCCAGGACATTGCGCACCGCTTCGGCCGAACCGAAGACGTCGGTCTTGATGATCAGCTTGAGCACCTTCTGCTGCGTGGCCGCGATGTTCGCGAACAACTGCTCGACCGAGACTTCTTTCGGCACCGCGGCGGCGGTGGTCGCCTGTTTCTTGAGGAGCAACTGCGCCTCCTCGGCGAGTTTCTCGGCCTCGCGGGCGTTCTTGACGACCTTGAAGAGCGAGCCGCTATCGGGCGTGCCGCTCCAACCGATCACCCGCACCGGCATCGCCGGCGGAGCTTCTTTCAAGTTGTTGCCCTGGTCGTCGAACATGGCGCGAACCTTCGCGTAGTTCGGACCGCACACGATCGCATCGCCCACGCGCAGCGTGCCGCGTTGCACGATGACCGTCGCGAGCGGACCGCGTCCGAAATCGATTTCGGACTCGATGACGACGCCGCTGGCTTCGGCCTTCGGATTCGCCTTCAGCTCGAGCACGTCGGACTGCAGCAGAATCATCTCCAGCAATTCGTTGATGCCTTGGCCCTTGATGGCCGAGACCGGGACGGTGACGGTTTCCCCACCCCAATCTTCCGGCGCGATGCCGCGCTGCTGCATCTGCGACTTGACCTGTTCGATATTCGCGCCCTTCACGTCCATCTTGTTGACCGCGACAATCAGCGCGAAACGGTCGGGATGCTGTTCTTTTTCGGCGAGCGCGATTTTCAACGCTTCGTCGGTCTGCGGCATGAAGCCGTCATCGGCTGCCACCACGAGAATGGCAACGTCGGTGACGCTGGCGCCGCGGGCGCGCATCTTCGTGAACGCGGCGTGACCCGGCGTATCCAGGAAGGTGATTTTGCGGCCGTTGAATTCAATTTGGTACGCGCCGATATGCTGCGTGATGCCACCGGCTTCTCCGGCGGCGACGTTCGCTTTGCGAATGGCGTCGAGCAGCGAGGTCTTGCCGTGGTCGACGTGGCCCAAAATACAGACGACGGGCGGACGGGTAGCGAGATGCTTGGCCTCGTCTTCCTCGACCGGCTTTTTTTCCTTCTTCTCTTTCGCCGCCTGCTGCGCCGCGGCGTCGCCGCGGTGCTTGATCTCGAGCATGAACCCGTACTTTTCGGCGACCTTCTGCGCGACCGATTCCTCGATCGTGGAGTTCATGGCCGCGAAACCGACGAGCTGATTTAGCTCGGAGATCAACTTGAAAGGCTTCAGTCCGAGCGCGACGGCAAAGTCGCGCACGACGATCGGCGGCTTGAGGTGGAGGATCTTGACGTCACCACCGGCCGTAGGGGCCTGCGCCGGGGCGGCGCCGCCGGTCGGCGGCATCGGAGGCGTGCTGCCCGGAAGCGGCGGCGGTTTCGGCGCGGCGATCGGCGCCGGCGCGCGGGACGGAAGCGGTGGCAGAGCGATCGGGGCCTTCGCCATCGGCGGCGGCGCGCTCGGAGCCGATGCGACCGGCGTCGGAGGCGCGGGCGGCGCGACGACGGGCGCGGGACGAACCATCGGAGCCGGCGCGGTCGCCGTGATCGGCGTCGGCGCGGGCTTCACAGGGGCGGGAATCGAGGGCGCGGCCCGCGGCACTGGCGGCGGAGTCACCGGCCGGCTGACCGGCGGCGGCGCCGAAACGGGACGCGGCGTGGGCGGAGGCGCGGAAACGGGACGCGGCGCGACGGGCGCGGCAGCCGGCGGCGGCGTGGGAGCCGCGGTCGAGGCTTTGGCTGCCGCCGCTTTGGCGGCCGCGACCGCTTCCTTTTCGCGATCAATGTCCTGCTTGGACTTTACGAAAACGCCGGTCGGCAAAACAACCTTGGTCGCGCCCGGGGTTTCCGCCTGCGCGGTCGTCGCGGTCTGCGGCGGAGCCGATGTGGCGGTGGTGGTCGCGGCCGCGGATGTCGCCGTGGCGGTGGCCGTGGCCGCAGGTGCCGAGGACCGCTTCGAAGCGAACTCTTCGCGCAACGCCGACGCGCTGATGTTATCCACCGTGCTTGAGACTGACTTCACATCCGGAGCGATGATCTTGCGCTCCTTGAGAAGCGCCAGCAACTCCTTGTTCTCCAGGCCGAGTTCCTCGGCCAGCTTGTGAATGCGAATGCTCATGCAGCGATAGACTCTGTGACGTAATATTATTTCCGGACGCGCGCAATAATGTCGGCGGACTCGTCCGCCGAAAACCCGGCTCCCTCGAGATCGCTCGCTTCGACGCCCTCAAAGAGCTCCAGCGAAACAAACCCCGCTTTGACAAGCCGCAGAGCGGTGTCTTCGGGAATACCGAGTTGGGAGACAAGCTTGCGCTTGGCGTCGCCTTCCGGGTCGGCACCAACGGCCTTGAATTCTTCGATGTCAAGTCGCCACCCGATAAGACGCGACGTGAGCCGCGCATTCTGGCCTTTGCGGCCGATGGCCACCGCCAGATCGTCGGTCGCAACTTTCAACAAGATGCGATGCGTCTTGTCGTCGAGGATGATCTCGCGCGGCACCGCCGGCTTGAGCGCCTCGATGACCATTTCCCGCGGATCGGCGAAATACTTGATGATGTCGATCTTCTCGCCGCCGAGTTCGCGAACGATCGTCTTCACCCGTGCGCCGCGCGCGCCGACGCAAGCGCCGACCGGATCGACTTTGGAATCGGAGCTCGTGACCGCGATCTTCGTACGGTAGCCCGGCTCGCGGGCAAACGCCTCGATTTTCACCGTGCCGTCCGCGACTTCGGTGACCTCGAGCTCGAACAAGCGGCGAACGAATTTCGGGCTCGCGCGACTGAGAATGATTTCCGGCCCGCGCGGCGTGTTTTGAATCTCCATCAGCAAGCAACGAATGCGCTCGCCGGGTTGATATTCTTCACCGGGGACTTGCTCCTTGCCGGGCATGACCGCTTCGGCTTTGCCGAGGTCGATATAAAGGTCGTTCCGCTCGCGGCGTCGCACCGTGCCCGTGACGATATTGCCCACCTGATCTTTGAAATCGTCGTAGATGCGGTCCTTTTCGAACTGCCGCAACCGCTGCATCACGGCCTGCCGGGCAGTCTGCGCCGCAATGCGGCCAAGCGTCGACGGGTCGACCTCCTTTTCCAGGACTTCGCCGATCACCGCGCCGGGCTTTACCGCCTGCGCCTTTTCGAGATGGATCTCCGTCTTCGGATTGCTGACCGAATCCACGACCTTCAGGACCGCCCACGCCTTCAGCTGGCCGTTCTTCGGATTGATCTCGATCTTCAGTTCCTGACCGGAATTCACGCCCTTCTGCGCCGCCGTCTTGAGTGCATTCGTAATCGTGGCGATCATGTCGGCACGCGGGATGCCCTTCTCCTTTTCCATGTATTCCAGGACGGAAAGAATTTCGCTGCTCATAAAGGATGATCGATGTAGGGAAAAAAAAAGCGGGCCGCAGGGCCCACTTTTTGGAAAGTGAGTGTTTTTGAGTCGGTCAACCTATCGTTCGGCGCGAAATTTTGTCAAGCTCCGCGCCCGACCGTCTGGCACGGAAATCAGCGACGGACTTCGCGTTCGATCAGCCAGCCGAGTAGTCCTTGAACTAAACCGTGACACAGGGGTTGTCCGCGACCGTCGCACACACCCAAGTGCCGCAAACCCGCGGTCGTGAACGGCGGTACATCGCCGCAAAACCAATGGTGCCAGCAGCCATTGCTTTCCGGCCGCTCGCTTCGCGACGCGATCAGGGGCAGGAACGCATCGCAAATCATGTTGTCGAGCCGCGTGCCGCCAATCGCGTCGCCACAAATCTCGTCCGCGAGACGCTTTCGCCAATCCGCCAAACGGTGTTCGGCGCGGCAGCGACGCGTGGGTTGCGCGACCTCGACCGCAGGTAATTTCGTCACCACCGCCGCCAGCCTATCCGGCCAATTCGGACACGCCGCCGTCCAGCGGGCGTACTGGGTGAGCCGGGTGCGTGGGTGGTTCGCGGGCCGGACGCCTTGCACGCTCCACGATTCGACTTCCGAAAGCAGCACCGCTTCCGCCTCGACCTCGCGCCGCGTCCACGCCGCCAACGGCCAACGGGTCGCGATGCGCAGCATGGGGCCCCGGTTGTACCGAAACCCCAGCACTTCCAACGCGGCGTGATGACACGCGCTTTCCCACCCGAGGCGCTGCACGCGCAACCGCGCGAAATGCACCTTCTGCCGCCAGCGGGCATTCGCATGCAGGAGCAAGAGCGAGCGCAATTCCGCGGGCGGAAGCACCGCGAGTTCGTTCGTGAGCCGAGCGGTCGGCCGATTCGACAACGCCTCCACCGCTTCGTCGGCGGAGTATTCTTCGAGGTCGTGATGCAGCAGCGGAAGCAGCGCGAGCACGGGTATCTCTTGACCGCCGCGTCCGCACGTCACGTGGCCCGGCTCGGGCCAGAAGAGAACCACATGGAGCACGACATTGGTGTAGGCAGGATCGCGAGCGTGCGCGTGTGCGTCCCAATCGGTCGCGCGCAGATGCAGTTCGACGTCGCCGAATACTTCCGCCCCGTCGTCGAACCGCAGACGCGCTTGGCGAAAATCCGGGCCGCCCATCAGATTCCATTTGCCGGGATGCAGGATATTGACGCGGCGTCCGTCGGTGGTCGTCGCGGCGCCATAATTGAAATCGCGGCGCAGCCAGATCTTCTGCAGCAGCTTTTCGGGAAACGAAAACGCGCCGTAGAGTCCTTGGATTTCGGCGACGTCGCCGGAAGTACGATCGCCACGAACGGGAGCCACGGGGGGACCCTAGGTCGCGGAAGAAAGCTCGACAAGTCCGCGGTTTCTCGGAGCGTTTTTTAGCAGCACCGCTGGAGAGGTGGCAGAGTGGTCTAATGCGGCGGTCTTGAAAACCGCTGTGGGCGCAAGCTCACCGGGGGTTCGAATCCCTCCCTCTCCGCCAGCTTGCACGTAAACGGTGGCTGGCGGGGATCAGGTCTACACCCAGGTCGAGGACTTCCAGCCGCGCCAACCCCAGCTATGCCTCGTTTTCGTCACCATCCCGCTTCGACTCCGGTGAGTTCACTTCGCGGAGCCCGCCCTCGTGCCTCGCAGTCAGCTAAGCGGTGCTTGGTAAGCTGCCGCGAATGGTAGTGATTACAGCGGAGGTGGTGGACATCGGCGAGAAGCGCGACGACCGCGGACGTCGTGCTATACTGGGTGCGCAGCGGCTGGCGTAATCGAGGCATTTCGTTCGAGCGGGAAGTCGCTGGCGGCATTCGCCCGGTGGGAGCGGCTCAACTACAGGACGTTCGCTGGGTGGATAAATCGGGCGGGTACGATGGCGCCAAGCAGCGCGCTTCGATTCCCGGTGGTGAAGGCGCCGGTAATGGCAATGCCGGCGCCAAAGAGCGGCAACGAACTGGAGGTGCGGCTGGCGGATGGAATGGTGCTGCGCGGTGGCCGCGTGGCCGACTTGGTCGCCTCGTGCGAGCGCTGCGTTCCTCATGCTCGCGCTTCCGGCAGCGGTCAGTATCTACGTGGCGGTGCGGCCCGTGGACATGAGGGAGTCGTTCAACGGCCTGTGGGCTCCAGTGTGCGAGCAAGTGCAGGAGGACCCTAAGAGTGTGCGGTTTTTTGCTTCATTAATGGCGAGCGTACGCGGCTGAAGTTGCTGTATTGGGACGGCACGGGGTGTGTGGGTGCTCGCGAAGCGTTCGAAGAAAGGCCGTTGCTCCCGGCCTGCGGCGGCCGATCGCCGCAAGCTCGCGATGGCGCCGGAGCGCTCGCGTTATTGTGTGTGGAGTGGAACTGAAGCACGGCTCGCTAAACCTTGGTGCGAGCGTATCTGCTGCGTGACAGGCATGTGTCGTGCTAACCGTTACGCATGATGACGCCCGAGCAAAAAAGTGCCGAACATCCGCTGCTGGTGCAGTGCGTGGCGGCGCATAAGGCAGAGCTGGGAT
>CBINOT010000052.1:0-29184 GCA_966252355.1 uncultured Opitutus sp.
GTTATCTGTGGTGCTACCTGGTGTGGCTGCTGGTCGCGCTTATCGTCACGTGCGCCGGCGTATGGCTGACGCTCGTTCTCGTGCGCTGGCTCGGCCCGCGCCGGGCCCGAACCTGGGCGCAAGTGATCGCGGCGATGCTCGGTGCGGTCATTTACATCGGCTTTCAAATGCAGAACGCGCTTGGCCCCGATGTCCGCGGCGCGGTCGCGTTGAAGATGGTGCAGGCCTTCGACCATCCTCTGCTCACGTTTGTCGCCCAGGCCGGCCGCGGCGAATGGCTGCCGCTCATCGGCCTCGTTTCGCTCGCCGGCTTGGCTGCTTCGGTGACCACGCGGCTGCTTGGCCGCATCTTCGTCTCGGGGATCCAGGAAGCCAGCGTCGTCAAGACGCGCGTGCGGCACCACCGGTCGTATGCTTTTGCGGACGGGCTCGTGCGGGCCACCTTTCGCAAAGACGTGCGGCTCATCGTCCGAGATCCCTTGCTGCTTTCGCGGGTATTGCCGTCGATTTTTTATCTCGTGCCCGTGTTGTTTCCGTTGAACCGGATCGGTCACGTTGGCGCGGCCGGCTTGTTGGCGCCTTTCGCCGTGCTGTCGTCGGTCATGCTCTCGTCCCAACTCACGGCGGTCGCCGCCTCCGGCGAAGAAGGTTGGGACCTCATCCGCTTGAGCCCCGCATCGACGGTCACGTTGCGCATCGCGAAAATCGCCGCGGGATTGGCTCTGCCGATGGTCCTGTGCGGCGTGGTGGCCATCGCCGTCGCCGCCCTCGGCCGGCCGGGGCTGGCGTTGCTTTCGCTCGTGACGGCGCTGCTCGCTTCGCTGGGGTCGTGCTGGCTGGAGGTCGCGGCCATGCAACCGACGCCGCGCAAGGATTTGATTCAGCGCCGAGGCCGGCGGAGGAAAACGGCCACGCCCGGCCGGATCAGCGCCGCGATCGTATTTCGTGTGATCTGAACCGCGACGACGGCCTTGGCGGCGAACGGCCGCTGGCTGTTCGCGAGCATCGCGTTCGGCATCGTCGCCCTCACGGTCATCGGGTGCTTCACGCTCGCGGAAATGCAGGACATCGAGTTCGAAAACACGACGGCGCGTGCCGGATCGTATGACGGCACCGCGGTATAACGTGCTTGGCGTCGGGATCTCCGCGCTCACGTTTGCCGCCGCCCGAGAGCTGATCGTCGGCGTGCGCGGCCGGGCGCGCGTGGGTTACGTGTGCTGCGGCACCGCCTATGGCTTGGTCGAAGCGCGCACGGATCCGACGTTGCGTCGCATCTTCAACGAATCGTGGCTGACGACGCCGGACGGCATGCCGCTGGTCTGGCTCGGGCCGCGCGGCGTGGAACGCGTTTACGGCCCCGACCTCATGCTGGCGGTCTGCGATGCGGGCCGCGCCGTTGGCCTGCGGCATTATCTTTTCGGCGGCGTTCCCGGCGTTGCCGAAGAACTGCGGGCGAAACTAACGGCTCGATTTCCGGGCCTGGAAATTGTCGGCACGATGACGCCGCCGTTTCGTCCGCTGCACGGCGAAGAAATCGCCGCGTTCCGCGCCGAGGTCCATCGGACGCGACCGGATGTCATATGGGTCGGATTGGGCACACCGAAGCAGGAGCGCTTCATGGCCGAGCAGTGGCGAGATCTCGACGCGGGGGTCTTGATCGGCGTCGGCGCGGCCTTCGATTTTCACTCCGGCCGCGTGCGCCAGGCGCCGACCTGGATCCGAGGCAGCGGATTCGAATGGCTCTTCCGCTTCTGCATGGAGCCGCGCCGGCTGGGCTGGCGGTACTTGCGGACAAATCCGCTCTTCATCGCGCATATGCTTGCGCAGAAGATGGGATCGGGAGCGTACGAGCTGCGGGTGCACGACGGTCCGGACCGCTAAGCTATAGGATGGGGCTTTATGCCCCGACGGATCGGCGTCGGAGCGCCAACGTGGCTTCTAAAACAATTCTCGTTGCTGCAGTTCGTCGCGTTTACGCGGGTCCAGCGTGCTCAGCGCGAGAAGCTGCATCGTGCTCAATGGTGCGACTTGCGGGTCGCGGGCCAGCGCGGTCAGGAGCAATGCGCCGGCCAGCGCGTCGAACAAGGCGGCGTGATAGTGCCGGCGATGCGCCGGGCAATACCGCGCGCTGAGTTCGTCGAGTTGCGCGGTCAAACCGGCCACTTGCACGAGCGATTCCAAGCGACCGGATTCCAGATTCGGATACAGCTGCGCGTAAATCCGGGCGGAATCGACCCACGGCCCCCAATCGAACACCCGCTGCCCCGGCCGCGCGAAATCCGGGGAGTTGCGCGGGTAAGGCCAGACCGACTTCAGCAGGCCGTTTTCCACACCCGCGTAGTGGGCGGCGAGCGGTCCGCGCTCGCGCAGGCCGGCGAAGTATTCCCACTCGTCGGCAAAGGGCACGGCGTCGGCCAGCTGCTCCGCCGCCAAGCCGTGCACCTCGGTGTCGGCTCGCCGCACTTCGCCCGTGGGGTGACAGAGTCGCGTCCGGGTCTCGACGATTTGCCCGTGCAAGACCGTGACGACACCAAACTCGAGCACGCCGGAGGTGCGATTGCCCTCGAAATCCACGAAGAAGATGGGCTGCTCGGTCCAAGACATGTGGCCCCGCGAATCACGCGGATTAACGCCATGGCTTCAACTCCGGATTCGCCGCTCACCCGCACGTCCGCCCACGACCCCTCAGCCAACCCACCGTAGCCCGAACCAAGTTTGTCACGTAATATAATACGTGACAAACGAGGATTGCGGCGGGAGCGAGTTGGGGACGGCGCGGCGGAGGACGGGCGAAGACTCGGGAGGAACGCGGTCTGAGAAATAATTTGTGTCAGTCGCACGATTCGCGGACAGGTAGCGTTCGTGGAGATCGATCGTTATCGTACGTTGATGGTGGAAATGGCCGCGGAAAGCGGCGCGTTCATTCGTCCGCTGTTCGGCCATCGCGGGCTCGCGGTCGAGTCGAAGTCCGACAATACGCCCGTCACCGTCGCCGATCGCGGCGCGGAAGAAATGATGCGGGCGATGATCAAGAAACGTTATCCCGAACATGGCATCATCGGGGAGGAATTCGGCAGCGAGCGGGCGGACGCCGAGTTTGTCTGGATGCTCGATCCGATCGACGGGACGAAGTCGTTCATCACGGGCGTGCCGTTGTGGGGCACCTTGATCGCGTTGCTCCACCAGGGACAGCCGATCCTCGGCTGCATCCATCAGCCAATCCTCGCGCAACTCCTCGTCGGCGACGGGACGAGCACGACGTTGAATGGGCGGCCGACGCGCATTCGACCGTGCAAGCGGCTGGAAGACGCGACCGTGCTCACCAGCGACACGACGAATCTGGCCAAATATCAAAACGGCGCGGCGGCTGAAGCCATGGTGCGGCAAGCTAAGCTCTACCGCACCTGGGGCGATTGCTATGGCTATCTCCTGGTCGCGAGCGGTCTGGCCGACGTGATGCTCGATCCGATCATGAACCCTTGGGATATCGCGGCGCTCATTCCAGTCATTCGCGGCGCCGGCGGCATCATCACCGACTGGCAAGGCAAAGCGCCGTTTCCCGCGGAATCCACTATCGCCGCACCACCCGAGCTGCATGCCCAAGTGGTCGCGGCTTTGAATCCCTGATTAGGGATGGGCCGGGGTCGCCGGCGCCGACGGAGCGGCTGGCGCGCTGGGCGCCGCGGGGGCCGCCGGAGCGCCGGCATCTGCCGCCGCTTGGCGCTTCGCCTTTTGCTGTTGGGCGAACTCCTGGCTCATCTTCGAGATCTTCGGCATCATCTGCGCCATGCGCGGCATCAGCAGCTCTTGCATCTTCTGCTGCACGACCGGCTGCTTGTCGGTCAACGCCTCGCCGACCGGCGTGCTGTAAAAGGCGCCAAGGCCTTCGAGCTCCTGCTTGGTGAAGACTTCGCTGTAAATCTTGGTCATGTCGGACTTCATCTGCTCGGGGTTCATCATCGACATGACTTCGTCGATCAGCCGCTTTTGAAACGCGATGAAGTCGTCGCGGGCCTCGGGCGGAATGTTTCGCGTCTGCATCGATTGCCCGATCATTTTTGTCATCATGTCCTTTTGTTGGGACATCATTTTGTCGATCAAACGGTCGAAGTGCATCTTGTTGAGGACGGCTTCGGCGTCCGCGATCGTCGCCGGCGTTGCGGCGAGCTTGCCTGCGGCCACGGCGGCATCGGCCGCGATTCCGATCCGGGTCGTTTTGCCGTCGCGCTCGAGATCGAGCAGATTCTCCTTCGCGTCGTAGGCGGTCAGCTTGTAGCCCTCGAAGCTATCGCCGATTTGGAGCCATGAACTTGGCTTGCCGTCAGCGCCGATCAGCACGAAGCGATTCTGTTTTCCGACGGTGAGCGTGGCATTGAACACCGGCAGCGTGTCGGCCAAGGCGACGGTGACGGCGGTTAAAGCAGCGAAACCAAGGACCAATAGTTTTTTCATAGCAATGCCGCCGAGCGTCGGATTGCCGGGTGGCAAGGTCGAGTGGAAATCCCGTGAGCGGCGTAGCGGCAGGATGAACGGCACGGCAACACAGACGTGCTCAACCACTATATAAACGCGCCTGCGGACCGCGCTCGCTCAATAAAAACCCGCCCGCGCTTCATACACCATCAATCGGCCGGACTCCGGGACGGCGACACGGCCGCATCAAAGCACCAAACCGATTTGCTGGCCGGGGCCGTGGACGCCTTCGATCAAGATGCCTTCGACGTCGGCGGTTTTCGAAGGCCCGGTCACCCAAATCGTATTGGGATCGCCACCGAGCGCGGCGACCGCCGTCGGCAAATCGGGATGAATCGTCTTTCGCTCGATCACCGCGACGTGCACCCAAGGCGCCAAGGCGGCCAGGCGACGCGACGTCGTACTGTCGTTCAGAATAATCGTGCCCGACTCGGCGACCGCGCCCGCCGCCCGCGTGATGCCGAAGGCGTAATCGTCGATGCGCTTCCGATCGAAATCCGTCTCCACCTTGAAGTCGGCACCGAAGGCCGCCGCGAGCTGCGGCCAAAGCGCGGGATCGCAGTAACCGCGCAGCCACTTATTCTTCTTCAGGTGCTCGATCAGCGCCGTGACGCTCGTCATCGCGAGCCCATTCACGCGCTTGATCCGCTCGGCGAATAATTCCGTGAGATCGCGGCCGGCGATCAGCTTGCGCAGCACCGCCAACTCGGAGTCGTACTCCGGCAACGGAGCACGTTCATGCAAGGGCGCCAGGGCACCGCGGACGCGGGAGAGAATGGATTCACGATCGTCGGACATGGAGAAAGTCACGAGAGAAGTAACCACGAATGGACACGAATCGACACGAATAAAATTCAATGCGTACGATCTCGAAGACTCCCACGTAATCCGGAACGCCGGTTCGGATTCATGTCCATTCGCGGTCAACTTAGACCGGCCGCGGCGGTTCGCCTTCGCTGCTGGCGCGACCGACCACGGCGCCGGCCGGGAGTCGCGAGGAGAGGAGTTTCTCTCGGCCCACGAGATACAAGAATACGCAGAGCGCCAGGAACGGAATCATCGTGAGCGCGTCCGAATAAGGGCCTTCGAACGCCGGATTGCGCTCCGTCGCCCAGTTTGTCAGCGCCACATCGAACCGATCGAGTCCGGGCACACCGGCCAAGATCGCGATGATGATGCCGGCAATCGCGCCGCCGGCGATATACCCCGACGAGAGCAAGACCCCGGGGCTCTTGTCGCTCTCCTCGGCAAATTGCGCTTCGCTCATGCCAGCATAGCCGGGTCGCTTTCGAGTCCGTCGATCGACGAGCCAACGCACCAATCCGCCGAAAAAGATCGGCGACGACGACGACAGCGGCAAATAGACGCCGACGGCAAATGCGAGCGCCGGCACGAAGGAGAGCTCGAGTGTGACCGCGATCATCACGCCCAACAGGACGAGCGCCCAAGGCAGCTTCCGGTCCAGAATGCCCTTGATGATATAGGACATCAACGTGGCCTTCGGCGCGTCGAATTTCCGCACGGTCGTCCCATCGGGCCGCGTGCTGTGCGTGCCATTGATGCCGGGATCGACGAGCCAGACCGCCTCGCCCGACGGGTTGACGAGATAACGCCCCGCGGGCGCGCCGGCGTCGTCCGTCTTGTTCCATACGAGATAGCTGTTCGCATCGGCGCGGGACTGCGGGCCGACCAGTTTCTCCGACTTCTGCAAGCCGCTCACGTCGGTGTGCAACCCTGCCGGCGCGATCTCTTTGATCGGCACGTAGACGGTCTGCGAATTATTCAACACCAGCAGAATCGGCCCGAGGCACACGGCCGAGAGCGCCGCGCCCGCGATGATCGCCCATTGTTGCAATTTGGGCGTGGCGCCGAGGAGAAAGCCGGTCTTCAGGTCCTGCGAAGTCGTGCCGCCGTTCGACGCCGCGATGCACACGATCGCCCCGACAGAGAGCGCGGTGACGTAATGCTTCCCGCCCGTCCAGCCGACGATGAGGAAGATCAGGCACGTGAACAGCAGCGTGGCGACGGTCATGCCGGAGATCGGATTGGACGACGAACCGATTTCGCCGGTGAGCCGCGACGATACCGTCACGAACAAGAATCCGAACAACACGATGAGCAGCGCGCCGAGCAGGTTCATTTCCAGCGTCGGCGCGAACGTGATGATCGCCAGGAGCGCGATGACGCCGCCGGCCACAAACTTCATCGACATGTCGCGCTCCGTTCGCGGCACCGCGCCCTCGCCGAGATCCGCCCGCGAGCCGCCGAGCCCGCGCAAACCTTCTTTCAATCCGTGCCAGATCGTCGGCAGCGACTGGATCAAGCTGATCAAGCCGCCGGCGGCCACCGCACCCGCGCCAATGTAGAGCACGTAGGCGCCGCGAATCTGGTTCGGGCTCATCTCGGCGATCAGCTTGGTACCGGGCGCGAGCGGCTCCGTCAGGTGCTCGCCGAAGAACTTGATCATCGGGATGAGCAGCAAATAGCTGAGGACGCCGCCGGCGCACATGACCGACGCGATGCGCGGCCCAATGATATAGCCGACGCCCAGCAACGCGGGCGAAACTTCCACGGCGACCGAGCCCGACTTGAACGGCGGGCCGAAAACTTTTTGCGCGACGTCTTTCCACCCTTTGAACGCCAAGTTCAGCGTCGTATACACCAGCCCGATGCCGAAGCCGGTGAAGATCGCTTTAGCGCCCGGCGCCGCGCCAAGACCAGCCGCTTCGGCAGCGCGGATTTCGGCCTGCGCGCTCGGCGACGCCTGGGCGCGATCTTCGGCATTCGCACCCGCCTTGAGCACCGCAGCGCACGCCGCGCCTTCCGGGTACTTCAGGATTCCGTGCTCCTTCACGATCAGTGCGCGCCGGAGCGGGATCATCATCAGAATGCCGAGCAAGCCGCCGAGCAACGCCACCAGCAGCACGCGCGTGAGCTCGAGATCGAAGCCCAAGATCAGAATCGCCGGCATCGTGACGCCAATGCCGAACGCGAGCGATTCGCCAGCCGATCCCGCGGTTTGCGTGATATTATGCTCGAGGATCGTGGAATCGCGGACACCCAACTTCGAAAGGCCGCGAAACAGCGCGAGAGAAATGACGGCGACGGGGATCGACGCGCTGACCGTGATGCCCACCTTCAGCACGAGGTAGAGCGACGACGCGCCGAAGATCATGCCGAGGACCGCGCCGGTGATCACCGACCGCGCGGTGAACTCGAGCATGTTCGTTCTCGGCGCGATGAAGGGTTCGTGGGAGGGAGTGGACGCGGACATGCGATTTGGGTGGTGGGGCGCTTAAGCGCGGTAGGGACCGACCTTCGGGCAGTCCGTTCCGAAGGCCGAACGATCGCGGCGGGATCGACGACCGTCGGGTACGGTTACGGGGTTTTGCGATGCTTGAGCCATTTCCTGAATTCGCCACCGCGCCATTCGGGCAAAGTCCGTTTGGCTTCCCAGGCGCGCAGCGCGGGAATCGGCAGCAATTTCGTCGGAAGGTAATTCAGGATTTTACCGCCCGCCAGCGCGGCGCGCCAAGCGGTGGGTTGCGAAGCCAGCAACGCCCACGCCCCCATCGGCGGCGTGCCCGGCGACGGCACGTTCTCCTCTTTCGCGCGATGGCGCAACCGCAGCAGCAAATCCGGAATGGGGATATTGACCGGACATACTTCGTTGCAGGCGCCGCAGAGACTCGAGGCTTTGGGCAAATCCGCTTTCTGCGGAAAATTCTCGCCCATCAACAGCGGCGACAACACGGCGCCCACCGGGCCGGGATATACGCTGCGATAAGCGTGACCGCTGGCCTGGCGATACACCGGGCAAACGTTGAGGCAGGCCCCGCAGCGGATGCACCGCAGGATTTCGCGGCAATCGCTGGCGAGGACTTCGGTGCGGCCGTTATCGACGAAGATGACGTGCATCTCTTCCGGCCCGTCCGGCTGCGTGGGCGATTTCGGGCCGTTGATGAACTCGGTGTACACCGTCAGCTCCTGCGCCGTCGCCGAACGTCCGAGGAGATTCAGCAGAAGCGCCAAATCGCGGTCGCGCGGCACGACCTTTTCGATGCCGACGAGCGCGATGTGGCACTTCGTGGCGGCCATGCAGAAACGCGAGTTGCCCTCGTTGGTCACCAGCACGATGCGTCCGCTCTCGGCCGAGATGAAATTCGCTCCGGTCAGCCCGACGTCGGCGCTGAGGTATTTGTGCCGCAGGAACTGGCGGGCGCGGCGCGTGATCGTCTCCGGATCGTCGTTGTACGCCCCGAGCCCCTCGCGCTCGAAGCTCGTCGCGATTTCGCGGCGGCTCTTGTGAATGATCGGGCGCACGATGTGGCTGGGATGATCGTGGTCGATCTGGACGATGAACTCGCCGAGATCCGTCTCGAGCGCCTCCATGCCGCGCTTTTCCAAAAAGTGCGCGAGCTCGATCTCCTCGCTCACCATGGTCTTCGCCTTGACCATCTTGGTCGCGCCCCGCGCGCGCATGATCTCGTAAACGGCCTGGCAAGCCGCCTCGCCGGTCGCGGCCCAATGCACCTTCACTCCGTTGGCCTTCAGCTTCGCTTCGGCCTGAGGCAGGTAGGTGTCCAGGTTCTCGACCGCGTGCTGCTTGATCTCTCCGGCCAGAGCGCGCAACCGATTCGGATCGGCGAACTGATCGAACAACAGCTTCGTCCGCTTTTCGTGCGTCGCCTTCGTGCCTTGATAGACCGCCGTCCGCTTCTCGCGCGGCAAGGTCGTGGCGAATTGATCGATGGGCTGGGTGGACATGGCTAGGAGGGAAGTAGCGAGTAGCGAGTAGCGGGCAGCGCGTAGAACCGAACCCCTGCCGTCGCCGTTTTTGCCGTCGATTCCCCGCGAGATAGAAAATTTGCGCCTGTTATCATGTTCGGATGCTCGCTCCTCGCCACCCGCTACTCACTCCTTTTGCCGCCGCCGCCCGCCCGCAGCGCGTCACGGAGGATCTGCGCAACATGCATGCCTTTGATCGGTTTCTTTTCGTGCGCGGCGAGACCGGTCATGTGCATGAGACAGCTCATGTCGGGGGACACGAGGACATCGGGTTGCACGGCGCGGACGTGATCGAGTTTCAAGTCGCCCATCGCGCTCGAGATATTGGGAAAGGACACGGAAAACGTGCCGCCGAAACCGCAGCATTGTTCCGCTTCCCCGAATTCGACGACCTGGACCCCGGCGATCGATTTCAACAGCGTCAACGCCGCCTCGGCGCTGCAGGTTCCGCGTGTGTGACAGGCGCGATGAAACGCGATCTTGGCGTCGAATCGACCCGGCCACGTCGTCACCCCGAGCCCATTGACGATGTAGTCCATCAGCTCCCACGTGCGGCGGCCCAGCGCCGCCACCTCCGGCAAGTCGGGCTCCTTTTCGAACTCCAGAATTGCGCCGTGAAACATCATCGCCGCACAGGAACCCGAAGGGACGACCACCGGGTCTTCGCCCGTGAAAGTCTTTACCGTGTGGCGGACGACTTTGCGCGACGCGGTCCAATCGCCGCCGTTGAACGCGGGTTGGCCGCAGCAGGTTTGAGCTTCCGGAAAAGCAACTTCGACGCCGAGGTGTTCGAGCACCTCCACCGTGGCCGATGCCACGTCGTCGAAGAAAGCGTCGCACAGGCACGTGGCCATGAGCTGAACGCGCTTACCGGTAATGGGAGTGCGCTCGGTATGCAGCATGAAGCAGAGGTAAAACCCTGTGTCGGTCACGAGCTCTTGCAATCGAAAAGCCCGGCCGTCTGACGGTATGAAAAGATTGGACGCAAATGTAGGGCGGGCGCTCCAGACCCCGCCCTACATTCCAAACCAGTGATGAAAACTCAGGCTCGCGACGAACGCTCCGGGCCGCTAACGCTCGTCACTCTCCACCGCAAAATTCACGTTTTTCCGCATGGCCAAAGCAATCTACTCCGCCGCCGTCGATCTCGGCGCCACCAGTGGCCGCGTCATCCTCGGCACTTGGTCCAACCAGCGTCTCACGCTGACCGAGACGCATCGCTTCCCGAACGCGTTCCGCTCGCTGAACGGACACGATTATTGGGACATCGGCGGGTTGTGGCACGAGATCCAAACCGGTCTGCGCAAGCTGGCGGACGTGCTGCCCCGCGGCGCAAAGCTCGGGTCCATCGGGGTCGACTGCTGGGGCGTCGACTACGCGCTCGTCAACGACGAAGGCCGGCTCGTGTTTCCCGTCCACGCCTATCGCGACGCTCGCACGCAGCCCGGGCTCACCCGCCTCGGCAACACCCGCGCGGCACTGGCGCGCGTCTATGCGGCGACCGGAATTCCGAACGTATTCTATAACACCTCGCTGCAGCTCGAAGAGGTCGTCGCCTCCTGTCCCGCGATCGAGGATCTCGCCACGCGTTGCCTGTTCTTGCCCGACTATTTCAATTTTCTCCTCTCGGGCCGGATGGAAAACGAGCTAACGATCGCGAGCACCTCGCAACTGCTCGATGTGCATTCGACGGACTGGTCGCGCCCGACGCTCGATCACTTCCGCATTCCTTCGCAGTGGTTCTCGAAACCGGTGCGCGCCGGCACGAAGCTCGGTCGACTCAGCGCTCGCACGCGCGAGAGTCTCGGCTCGACGGCCTTCGAAGCCACGCAAGTCATCGCCGTCCCGGGCCACGATACCGCTTGCGCCTACGACGCGATGCCCGCGGCGCCCGATGGCACGGATCTGTATATCAGTTCGGGCACGTGGTCGCTGGTCGGCTGCGAGAGCTCGACGCCGTTGCTCGGCGCCGAGGCGCTCGCGGCCCGCATCGCCAACGAGCGCATCGGCGACGGGCGGTACCGTCCGCTCACGAATGTCATCGGGCTCTGGCTGCTCGAAGGCACCCTGAAGGACTTCGCTTCACGGCCGTCGAACGATCGCGAATGGGCGGCGCTCATCACCGCGGCGGAAAAGCTTCCGATGCCGGCGGCGTTGCTCGACGTCTCCGATCCGGCGTTCAGCAATCCGCCCTCGATGCGGGCGGCGATCGACGCGCAGCTGAAACGGCGAAAGATTCCGGCGCCGAAGAATCTCGCCGGCTACGCTCGACTCATCTGCGAATCGCTCGGCCGGGGCCATGCCGATGCGATGCGCGCGTTCGAAAAGATGGCGGGCCGCAAGTTCCGACGCATTCTGATCGTCGGCGGCGGCTCAAAGAATCGGCTGCTGTGCCAAGCCACCGCCAACGCCGCCGGCGTGCCGGTCGTGTCGTTTGCGCTCGAGGGCACTGCCGTCGGCAACATCGCCCGCCAGCTGATCGCCACCGGCGCGGTGAAAAACCTCGCGACGTTCCGCCAGCTCCTCGCGGCCAATCTCAAACAAACCGTATACAAGCCACGCGCGTGAACCCGCATGTACGGAGGTCGGGCCCTGCCCACGCAAAATCGACCCGTACGCTCGACTCGCTAGTTCTCTCACCCGCGTGCCGATCTTCGCGCTCCGTTCGCGACCTTCACGCTTAAATCCCCCGCCTTTATGGAAATGTCCTGGCTCCATCCGCGCGAAGAGCTCGTCGAGACGATGCGTCGCATTTATCGGTACAAGATGACGACGACGTCCGGCGGGAATCTTTCGATTCTCGACCCGGACGGCAGCATCTGGATCACGCCGTCGCGCGTGGACAAAGGCAGCCTGCAACCGACGGACGTCGTGCGCGTGCTGCCGAGCGGCGAACGCGAAGGGCTCCATCCGCCGTCGTCGGAGTTCCCCTTCCATCGCGAGATCTATCGGCGGCGCCCGGACATCAAGGCGATCGTCCACGCGCATTCGGGCGCGCTCGTCGCGTTTTCGATCTGCCGGAAGACGCCGGACACGCGCGTGCAGTCGCATGCGCATTCGGTGTGCGGCCGGGTCGCGCTGGCGCCGTACGCGTGTCCCGGGACGGCGGAATTAGGCGAGAAGATCGCCGCGACCTTCGCGCAAGGCGCCGATTGCGTCTTGCTGGAAAATCATGGGGTCGTGATCGGCGGGCGCGATCTGCACGAGGCGTTTCAACGTTTCGAGACGCTCGAGTTCGTCGCCCAAACGCTGATTCACGCGGCGACACTCGGCCCGGTGAAAGTCTTGCCACCGGAGCATCTCGGCGTGGAAACGATGCCGGAATTCGGCGAGCTGCCGGAGACGACGCCGTCGAATCGAGAGAAGGAGTTGCGCACCTCGATCTGTCGCTTTGTGCAACGCGCGTATCAGCAGCGCCTGCTCATCAGCACCGCGGGCGCGTTTTCGGCGCGGTTCGAAGGCCACGAATTCGTGATCACGCCGCGCCGGCGCGACCGGCTCGAGCTATCGCCAGGCCGGATCGTGCGCGCCCGCCGCGGCGCCTGCGAACGCGGCAAGCGACCGAGCCGCGCCGCCTTGTTGCACGCGTTGATTTACGAGCGGCACCCCGAAGTGGGCGCGATCATCAACGCGCAACCGGCGCACGCCTCGGCGTTCTGCATGACTTCGTCGGCACTCAGCACGCGAACGATTCCCGAGAGCTACATCGTGCTGAACGAAGCGCCGAAGCTGCCGTTTCTGCGGATCGTCGAAGACGCGGAGCGCATCGCGAACGAAGTCTCGTTGCGCAAACGGCCCGTGGTGCTGATCGAGAACGAAGGCGCGCTCGTGCTCGGCCGCGACGTGCTCGACGCATTCGATCGCTTGGAAGTCCTGGAGGCGACGACCGAGGCCTTGCTGCTCGCGAAGCCGCTCGCACCGATCGTCCCGATGCCCGACGACGCCATCGCCGAGCTGCGGCGCGTCTTCAAAGTAGAGTAACGCGGCGACGGCGCTTCGACTTGCGATCGACGGATCCGGTCGGGCCCGATCTTAGGACGGAGGACGATGTCGCGTTTCCAAACGATTCTCGCGCCGAAACCGACAGGTGCCTTACGCCGACGGCAGCGTTTCCAGCACCGGCGGCAGCGAAGCGGCCCGGCGCTGCATTTCCCATTCTTCGCGCGTGCGAAACGCCTCGGCGCCGGGCATCGCGTTCAGAATTTCGAAATAATCGAGTTTGAACTTGTCCTTCAACACCTCGCTCGCCGGTTTGCAGCGCACCGCATACACGGTCTGGATCGATTGGTGGTCGAACTCCCGCCACTCCTGCTCGTCCTTCAAGCGACTATAGCGATGCCCCTCGAGCGCTTTGATCACGGCCGCCGCATCGAACGATTTCGCCCGTTCCACCGCAGCCTTGAATTCGTGCACGATCGTATAGGCGGACGCACCTGAGGTGCACGGATAGCGATTGTAGCGTTTGGCGTAGGCCTCGACGAACGCCTTGCCTGGTTCGTAATTGTATTTGTACGGCACGCTCCAATCCCAGGGCAACGCGCCGACGACGCCTTCCATGACGGTGGGGCCGGCGGCCTCGGCCATCGTGAGCGTAAGGTTCGGGACGATGATCGCTTTTTTCCCTTTCAGCCCCTGTTCCGTGACCTGTCGCAACGCTTCCACCATGTCCCGACCGAACTCGACGACGACGAGGACGTCGAAATCCGCCGCTGCCACCTCGGCGATCGCCTTCCGAATATCTTCGTCCGTGGCAGAAGGAAACGGGGTGAGAATCCGCTTGTGCACCGCGACATCCTCAGTGCCCGTGAACTTTCGGAAGGCGCCTTCCGTGCTCACGCCCCAATTGTAATTCGCGGTGACATAGGCGTATTTCTTGCCCGCGAAATTCTGGCGCATGTAATTCGAAAGCGCTTTCGCCGCGGCCCAGGAGTCGTAGCACTCGCGGAAAGTGTGGCGGTGTCCCTCCTCGCACGTCGTGGTGGTCGAGTAAGTGAGGGTGCCGAAAAACGGCACGTTCCGTTCTTCGCAGACTTTGCCGGCCTCGACGGCGACCGAGCTTGCGACGCCGCCGAACACCATCTTCACGTTTTCGTGCACGATAAGATCGAGCACGTTGCGCCGGGTAACCGGCACCGACGATTGCGAGTCGCGCATGGCGAGCTCCACGCGATGTCCGAGAATGCCGCCCTCCGCGTTCACCTCGTCGACCGCCATCTTGGCCGCTCGCATTTGGTCGGCTCCTTGCCAGGCGTAAGGACCCGTCTTGTCGTAGTTCAAGCCAAGCTTGATGACGTCATCGGCAGACCAAGCCGTCGCCGCGCAGAGAATCGAGACCGCGGCCAGGGCCGCGGCAAGGCAGGTTTTGGACATGTGGGGAGAGGGGGCGTGGGGAACGCGCCCGCCGCCACATCGGCTCACGCCGCGCCGTTCTTTAGCCGGAATATCGCGGCGCGATAAGAGGAGTTCGGCTGGACAACTTTACCAAATCACCACGCGCTTCTCCGCCGCACGCCGCATTGGGGCTCCTTCCGGGATGCCGAACGCGCGGGCGAATTCCTCGAGATTCGAGAGCGGGCCATTGACGCGCCACTTGCCCGGGGAGTGCGGATCGACGCGGGCGCGGCGCAATGCTTCCGCCGGGCGCATGATGTCGCGCCACACGGTCGCATGACTGATGAAAAAGCGCTGCTCCGGCGTAAAGCCGTCGATCTTCGGGTGCGGCTGGCCCGCGAGCGCTTTTTGCAAGGCCGCATAGGCGATGCGCAGTCCGCCGAGGTCGGCGATGTTCTCGCCTTGGGTCAGCTCGCCGTTGAGGTGCACGTCGCCGACCGCCACATACTCGGAGAACTGCTTCACGATCCCGTCGGCGCGCTCTTTGAAGCGCGCGGCGCTCTCAGGCGTCCACCAATCGTTGAGATTCCCATCCGCGTCGTACTGCCGGCCCGAATCGTCGAATCCGTGCGTCATTTCGTGTCCGATCACGACGCCGATGCCGCCGTAGTTCAATGCGTCGTCGGCCTTCGCATCGAAGAACGGGGGCTGCAGGATGCCCGCGGGAAACGTAATGCCGTTGATCGAGGAGCTATAGTAGGCGTTCACGGTCGGCGCCGTCATATACCATTCCTGCTTGTCAACCGGCTGGCCGATCTTCGCGAGATCGCGGCGCGACTCGAACTCGGCCGCGCGGAACACGTTGAGGACGTAGGCGTCGCGTGCGATACGGGCCGGCGCGTAGTCTTTCCATTTTTCGGGATAGCCCATCTTCACCGTAAACGCGTCGAGCTTCGCGACGGCTTTTGCGCGCGTCGGTGCGTCCATCCACTCGAGAGATTGCAGGCGTTCGCGCAACGCCGCGCGGATATTGGCCACGAGTTCGAGCGCGCGCGCTTTCGCGGCCGCGGGAAAGTATTTTTCCGCATACAATTGGCCCAGCGCGTCGCCGATGCCGTCGTCGGTCGCGATGACGACGCGTTTCCAACGCGGTTCTTGCTCCGTCACGCCGGTCATCGCCGTCCCGAAGAACTCGAAGTGCGCGCTCGCGAAAGCGTCGCTCAGATACGGCGAAGCGCGCCGCACCAAATGCCAGCGCAGATACTGCTTCCAGTCGTCGACCGGCGCGTTGCGCAGTTGCGTCGCGAACCCGCGCAAAAATTCCGGCTGCGCCAAATTCAGCTCCGCGAACGTGGGCGCATTCGTCGCGCGCAAATAACTCGGCCAATCCAAATCGCCGGCGTACTCGGAGAGCTGGGCGAATTTGAGCTTGTGGTAATTCGCCTGCGGATCGCGCAACTCGACGCGCGAGAGCGAGGCGCGCGCCAGCTCGGTTTCGAGTTTCAGGATCCGATCCGCGGCGGAACGCGCCGCCTCGGGAGCATCGCCGAGCAGCCCAAAGACCTTCGCGATGTGAGCGACGTACCCATCGCGCAGCCGCTGCGATTTTTCGTCCCCGTTCAAATAGTAATCGCGGTCCGCATCGCGCGGTTGATCGCTGATCGCGAGGCCGAGCCCGCTTTGGTCGATCTCGGCGATCTGCATCGTGCTGTTCTTGTCATCCGGCGCGCTCGTGAGCCAAAACCCCGCATGCACGCCGAGCATCCGCAGGCGCCCTAGCGCGCGGAGCACATCGGACGGCAACCGGATCGCGGCGATCCGGTCGAGCTCGGGCTGCAGCGGTTTGGCGCCGGCGGCGTTAATCGCGGCCTCGTCCATGCCGCTCGCATAAAAATCGGCGACGATCCGCGCCGCGCCGCCGACGGACGATCCTGGCGCCGCCGCGGCATCGCACAGCGCGTGGAGCTTGTCCCAGTTGTCCTGCTGGAGCTTCGTGAAGCTGCCATAGCGCGCGAGGTCCGGCGGGATCGTCACCGATTTCAGCCATGCGCCGTTCACGTAGCGGAAAAAATCGTCCTCCGGTTGCACCGTGCGGTCGAAATATTGCAGATCGACTCCAGCGTTCAGCGACGTGGCGACACCCATTAACGCCGTGAGAACGGCGAGCTTCCATGTGCACATGCCCGCCAACGTTTCGATAACTTGGCTGACGGCAAGCGAGCAGGCGGTACGTGTGTACCCTAGCCGGGACGATCTGCGGCCGAGTTCAGTGGCGCTGGTCGTCCGCCGCGGTATTTACTCAAAGCATTAACTGACGGTTACTTGAAAATAAAACGACCGATCGGATCGAGCGCAAGAATCGGAGAATCCCCTAAATCCAGGTCAACATCCTTGTGATACTTTAGGGTAGCACACGGCACCCCTCTTGTTCATCAGTTGCAATCTGCCACATGCCCCGGCTCGTTGTTCGTCCGCTTCACTTGGTCCGCATGGCGTTGTTTTTCACGCTAGGCGCCGCTGCATTGCGGGCCACGCCGCCGACCTGGGCCGGCGGTAGCGACAACAAAGCGTCCAACGGCGCCAATTGGATGAACACCGGCGGCAGCGCTCCCGGCAACAGCGACAAAGTCGTGATTTCGACTGGTACGGTCATTGTCGATACGAGTCTGACGTTCGGCGCGCTGAGTTTTTCCGGCGGCAGCTTGACCGGAAATGCGACGCTGACCCTCGGCAACGTTACGACGTCCGACTGGACCGGCGGCACCATCGGCCTGTCGAACGGAGGCGGCTTGGTGGTCGGAAACGGCGGGTCACTTTCGATCGGGTCCTCCACCGATCACGATTTCAACGGCGCATCGGTCTCGAACAAGGGGACGATCAATTGGTCCGGCGGCCGTTTGCGGTCCGGCAATGGCGGCACGTTTACGAATCAGGGAACGTTCAACGATGCGGCCTCGAGCGACGTGAACAACGACTTCGGCAACGCCTCCCTCGTGTTCACCAACGCTGCGGGCGCGACGTACAACAAGACCGCGGCGGGCACGACGACATTCTATGTGCCGATGAACAACAGCGGCGCGATCAATGTCACGAGCGGCCGGCTGCTCCTGCGCAACGGGGGCACCTCGAGCGGTTCGCTCACGGTTTCAGGCGCCGGCAGCGACTTGGTCGTGGACAACGGCTACACGTTGAACACCGGTTCGGCCGTCAACGGCGCGGTGCGGTTCACAGGCGGCACCTTCAACGCCACCGGCACAATCACCGCCAATGGGCTTTCGTTCGAAGGCGGCTCGCTGCACGGCTCGCATACCTTGACCGGCGGGACGGTCAACTGGACCGGCGGCGATTGGAACGACACCGCCACGACGACGATCGCCGCGAACGCGACGATCAACCTGAGCGGCAGCGACCACGATTTCAACGGCCGCGCCGTCGCCAACAATGGCACCGTCAATTGGAGCGGCGGCCGGCTGCGCTCGGGCAACGGCGGCACCTTCACCAACAACGGCACCTTCAACGACGCGGCGTCGACCGACATCAACAACGACTACGGCAACGCCTCGCTCGTCTTCACGAATGCGGCCGGCGCGATCTATAACAAAAGCGCGGCGGGCCCAACCAAGTTCTACGTGCCGTTCAACAACAGCGGCTCGGTCAACATCAATGCCGGCAGCCTCGACCTGAATGGCGGCGGCACGCTCAGCTCGGGCGGCACGCTGAACGCCGCGGCCGGCACCGATGTCATTTTCAGCAACAGCTACACGCTCGCCAATGCGTCGTCTCTGGCCGGCGCCGGCAACTTCACCGTCACCGCGGGATCGTTCAACGCCACGGGAACCGTCAACGTGAACAACTTCACGATCGGTGGCGGCCATGTCTCCGGCACGCAGACGTTCAAGGGCAAGCTCGCGTGGATTGGCGGCGACTTCAACAACGGCGACCAGACGACGGTAGACACGACGGCGACGCTGACGCTCGCCGGCGGCATCGATCACGATTTCAACGGTCACCAGATGATCAACAACGGAACGACCGAGTGGACCAGCGGCCGCCTCCGCTCCGGCAATGGCGGCACGTTCACCAACAACGGCACGTTCAACGACTCCGCCTCGAGCGACATCAACAACGACCTCGGCAATGCCTCGCTCGTCTTCACCAACTCCGGCAACGCGACCTACAACAAGAACGCGGCCGGCCAGACGAAATTCTATGTGCCGTTCAACAATCAGGGCGTGGTCAACGTCGGCAACGGCACGCTCGATTTGAACGGCGGCGGCACGCTCGCCACCGGCGGCCGAATCAATGCCGCCGCCGGCACCCACGTCGTGTTCAGCAACAGTTACACCTTGAACGATGCCGCCCAGCTGATGGGCAGCGGCGACTACGCGCTCACCGGCGGCACGTTGACCGCCAACGGCAACGTCACCCTTTCGACGCTCGCCATCACCGGCGGCGTCGTCGCGGGATCGCATACGCTCACCGGCAACGTCGGCTGGAGCGGAGGCGACTTCAACACCGCCGGTACGACGACCGTCGCGAACGGCACGACGTTCACGATGAGCGGCGGCAAGGACCACGATTTCAACGGCCGCGCGCTGGTGAACAACGGCACCGCGAATTGGACTGGCGGCCGGCTGCGCTCGGGAAATTCGGGCTCGTTCACCAACAACGGCGTTTTCAACGACACCGCGTCGAGCGACGTGAACAACGATTTCGGCAACGCCTCGCTCGTGTTCACCAACGCGGCCGGCGCCACGTACAACAAATCGGCCGCGGGCGAGACCAAGTTCTACGTGCCGTTCGAGAATCGCGGCAGCGTGAACGTCACCCAGGGCACGTTGAACCTCCATGGCGGCGGCACGCTGCACAGCGGTTCCACGCTGCACGCCGATGCGGGCGCGGGCGTCGTCTTCAGCAACAGCTTCACGCTCGCCGACGCGACGGCGCTCACCGGCGGCGGCAACTTTTCCGTCACGAGCGGAACGTTCACCGCGTCCGGCAACATCAGCGTCAGCAATTTCTCGCTGACCGGCGGCCAGATCGCGGGCGTGCACACGTTCAAGGGCTCGCTGGGCTGGAGCGGCGGCGACTTCAACAACGGCGACAGCACGACGATCGACGCCGCGGGCACGCTCACGATCTCCAGTTCCGGCGACCACGACTTCAACGCCCACCACTTCACGAACAACGGCACCACGAACTGGACGAGCGGCCGGCTCCGTTCGGGCAACGGCGGCACGTTCACGAACAACGGCACGTTCGTCGACAGCGCCTCGACGGACATCAATAACGACTTCGGCAACAGCTCGGCGGTCTTCACCAATGGCAACGGCGCGACGTACCGCAAGACGGCCGCCGGACAAACGAACGTCTACGTGCCGTTCGTGAACAGCGGCGCGCTCGACGTGCAGGCGGGCACGCTGGCGTTGCATTCGAATACGACGTTCAACAACGGCACGACGAGCACCGGCAGCGGGCTGCTCAAGCTCGCGGCCGGCGTGCTGAACGCCAACGGCGCGATGACGTTCTCCAATTTTCAGATCGCGGGCGGCACAGTCGCCGGCACGCACACGTTCAACGGCGCCACGCGCTGGTCCGACGGCAATTTCAACTCGGCCGGGACCACGAGCATCGGAGGCACCCTCACGATCGACACCGGGGCCGACCACGACTTCAACGGCCACGCGTTCGCGAACAATGGCATCGTCAATTGGACGTCGGGTTCCGGCCGGATTCGCTCGGGCAATGGCGGGCAGTTCCAGAACAACGGCGTGTTCAACGACGAGGCGTCGAACGTGTGGAATAACGATTTCCAGAATGCGGCCACGCAATTCGTCAACGGCAACGGCGGCACCTACAACAAGAAGTCCGCAGGCACCACGACGTTCGACGGCGTATCGTTCCTTAACGCCGGCACCATCAGCGTCCAGACTGGCTCGCTCGATCTGCAAGGCGGCGGCTCGTCGCCGGTCGGGGCTCATTTCAACGCCAGCGCCGGCGCTTCGCTGCGCTTCACCGGCGGTACTTATGCGGTCGCCGACGGCAGCGGCTTCGGCGGCAACGGACAGTTCGTCATCGCCGGCGGCCGCGTGAGCATTGGCGCACAAGTCGGCGCGGCGGACTTCCGGTTGATCGGCGGCACGCTGGCCGGCACGCAGACGTTCACCGGCGGGCTCACGTGGACCGACGGCAACATGAACGACGGCGGCACGACCACGACGATCGGCAGCGGCGGCTCGCTGACGATCGGCAGCACCGCCGACCACGACCTGAACGCGCACGCGCTCGTCAACAACGGCACGGTCAACTGGACGTCGGGGCGCATCCGTTCGGGCAACGGCGGGGCGATCACGAACAACGGCACGTTCAACGACGCTTCCGGTTCGGTCGTGAACAACGATTACCAGAACGCGACGCTCACCTTCACGAATGGCAGCGGCGGCGTGTACAACAAGAGCGGCAATAATACCTCGACGTACGAAGTGCCGTTCACGAACAACGGCACGATCAATGTCACGGCAGGCGCTTTGAATCTCACGGCCGGCGGCGCGATCGGCCATGGCGCGGCCTTCCACGGCGCCGGCCAGGCGCTGCTCACGGGCGGGACGTTCGCGACGAACGGCACGGTCGATTCCTCGAGCCTCGTCCTCGATGGCGCCCAGATTTCCGGCACGCATCTGTTCACCGGCGTCGTGCAATGGAACAGCGGCAACTTCAACAGTGCCGGCACGACTACCATCGCCTCGGGTGCGACGCTGAAGCTCACGAGCGGGGCCGACCATGACTTCAACGGCCACGGTTTCGTGAACAACGGCACCGTCGAGTGGACTGCCGGCGCGGGACGTTTGCGCGGCGGCAACGCCGCGACCTTCGTGAACAACGGCGTCTTCAACGACAACGCGTCGAGCAACGTCAACAACGACTATCAAAACGCGACGCTCGCCTTCACGAACGGCAATGGCGGCAGCTATAACAAGCTGAGCGCGGGCAACACCGACTTCTACGTTCCGTTCAACAACTCCGGCACGGTCAACGTGAGCGCCGGAGCGCTGGCGCTCCATGGCGGCGGGACGTTCAGCGGTGGCGCCGCCTTTAATGGAAACGGCAGCACCCAGCTGGTCGGAGGCACCTTCAACGTCACCGGCGGAATCCACTCGACCCACTTGACCCTCGACGGCGCCAGCCTGTCCGGCACGCCGGAGTTGCACGGCGTATTTACTTTCGCGAGCGGAGTGCTGGCAAGCGGCTCGACCACGACGGTCGCCGCGGACGGCGTGATGGAGTTTACCACCGGCGCGGACCACGACCTGCCGGGGCATGCGCTCGTCAACAACGGCGTCGTCAATTGGAACGGCGGACGAATCCGCGGCGGCAACGGCACGACGATCACGAACAACGGCGTGTTCAACGACAACGCGTCGAGCAACGTGAACAACGATTACCAAAACGCCGCGCTCACGTTCACCAATGGCACGAGCGGCGTGTACAAGAAGAATGGCGCCGGCACGACGACCTTCTCGGTTCCGTTCACGAACAACGGCACGCTTACCATCGCCAACGGCGGGATGGTCTTCGCCGGCACGTTCACGAACAACGGCAGCATCGGCCTGGCGAATGGCGCGACGGCTCATTTCGCGACCCCGCTCAGCTTCGCCAGCGCGACGCTCGCCGGCACCGGCACGATCAACGCCGCCTCCGTGACGGCCGGCGCGCTAGTTTCCCCAGGCAATTCGCCGGGCATGCTCACGATCACGGGCGACCTCAGCCTGCTCGGCACGTCGACGCTGCTGATCGAGCTCGGCGGGACGACGCAAGGCACGGGCTACGATTACCTGAACATCGGCGGCAACGCCGCGATCGGCGGGCTGCTCAATCTCAAATTCGTAAACGGATTCGAGTCGTCCGTCCTCGCGTCGAACAGCTTCACGATCTTGAGCTCGAGCGGCACCGCGGGCCTGACCGGCGCGTTCAGCAATGTTGGCAATGGCCAGCGGCTCTCGACCCTGGACGGCTTTGGCTCGTTCCAGGTGAACTACGGCGGCGGGTTGAACAGCGTCGTGCTTTCGAACTTCCAAGCCGTTCCCGAGCCGTCGACGTACGCGCTGCTCGGCCTCGGTGTCGCCACGCTGTTCGTCGCGATGCGTCGCCGGCGCCGCTAAGAGAGGTCGTGGCCTGCGTGTAGCTGGGCTCCTAGAGCCCGGCCGATTGGCTGGCGAAGACCGCGGCGCATGGAGCTGCAATCACCGAGCTGTACGACCTTTGCTCAAAACCCGTTTCGCCATGTCATCCACATAAAGGTTCAGAATCTGAACCCTTACGTGAGATAAGGGTTCAGATTCTGAACCTTTATCTCATTGGCCGCTCGGTCCTGCCGGTGGCATCCGGGGTACACTGCGACGCCCCCTCAACGCGTCCGTTGCCGAGCCCGAAAGGCGTACGGGCTTTCGCCGGTCTCGCGCCGGAAGGCGACGCTCAGGTAGCTGGCGTTGTCGAATCCCGCGAGCTCCGCGACGACGGCGATCGAGACTTCGCTTTCGACGAGCAGCTGCTTCGCGCGCTCGATCTTTTGATGCACAATCTGCCGGTGCGGCGAGTGACCGAGCGTGGCTTTGAATTTCCGTTCGAAGAGCGTGCGGGACATCGGCACGGCCTTGAGCACGTCGCTCACGCGAATCCCTTCGCACGCGTGCTGCCGAATGAACCGCAGCGCGGCCGCGAGCCGCGGGTCCGTGACTGAGACGATGTCCGTCGACTGGCGCTCCACCACCCGCACGGGCTCGACGTAGTGCGTCGCCGAAGCGCACGTTTTTCCGTTTTGGCGCGGCTTGACCGTGGCACGGGCATCTTGCCCATGCCGTCTCAGGGGCGTCTCGCCCATGCTGGCCGTGCGCCCCCCTTTCCACGGGCGGGACGCCCGTGCCACGCTGCGCATCATCCGGGCGAGCAGTTCCGCCGCCTCGAACCCGATCCGACGGGCATTCGGCAACACGCTGCTGAGCGGCGGCGAACACAGCTCGCACAGCACCTCGTCGTTATCGACGCCGAGCACCGCGACTTCGTCGGGGACCTGCAGGCGGGCGAGCTGGCACGCCTCGAGCACTTGCTGCGCCCGGGCATCGTAGCAGGCGAAGACGCCGACTGGCTTCGGCAGCTGGCGCAGCCATTTCGCGAGCGCCCGACTCTCGGCGTCGGAGCCGGGACGCGCATGCCCGTCGAATTCCGCGCAGCGATGACCCGCGCTGCCGACCGCCCGGGCAAATTCCTCGCCGCGCTGCCGCGACCAAAGGAATCGCGCGTCGCCGCAAAAGCCGAATTGGACGAACCCCTTTTGGGTCAGATGCTCGGCGGCCAGCCGCGCGACCGCGCGGTTGTCGATGCTCACGCGGGGAAAGGGCGAAGCGAAGCGCTCGGCGCTCACGTCCACGATGGGAAGACCGAGGCGGGCCAGCGCCTTGGCGCTTTGCGGCGAATCGACCCGCGCGATGATGCCGTGGCCGTGCCAGTCGCGCAGCCACGAGGGCAGCGGCGCGCGCCGCGCCTGCTCCGTGAAACGAATCGCCCAGGACTCGCCGCTGCGATGCAGCCAATCGCGGACGCCGTAGAGGAGATCGCGGCCGTAGCGATTCGACGTCTCGATCAACAGCGCGACCTTCGGCGCGGCATCGCGCCGCGTTCCCGTCCCCCGCGAGAAAACCCCGGATTCGATCGCTGGCATCGCGGGCAGCCAGCCGTGGCGGCGGTTAAAAATCAAAAGAAATCTGGGTATTTTTGTTACCGCCGACGCCGGGTTTTCGGGTAAACTCGGCGGTTTCAATTTTATCCTGCCCATGAAATCTTCCCGCGCACACTTCCCTGGAATCGGCCCGATCGCCTACGAAGGTCCTCAGAGCGAGAACCCGCTCGCCTTCCGTCACTACAACCCGGACGAGCGGTTCGACGGCAAGACGCTCGCCGAGCACATGCGCTTCTCGATCGCGTACTGGCACGCGTTCCGCGGCGTCGGCGCCGATCCGTTCGGCCCCGGCACGATCGCGCGGCCGTGGGAGAAGGGCAAAGATCCCGTCTCGGTCGCCAAGACCCGGATGGATGCAGCCTTCGAGTTTTTCCAAAAGATCCGCGCGCCGTTCTGGTGCTTCCACGACCGCGACATCGCGCCGGAAGGCCGCACGCTCGCCGAGTCGAACAAGCATCTCGACGCCCTCATCGCGCATGCGCATTCGCTGCAACAGGCCACCGGGGTAAAGCTCCTGTGGGGCACCGCGAACTTGTTCTCCAACCCGCGCTACATGTGCGGCGCCGCGACGAATCCCGACGCGCACGTGTTCGCGTACGCGGCGGCGCAGGTGAAGAAGGCGCTCGAGGTCACGAAGGAGCTGGGCGGCGAAAACTACGTCTTCTGGGGCGGCCGCGAAGGCTACGAAACGCTGCTCAACACGAATCTAAAACGGGAGCAGGACCATCTCGCGGCGTTCATGCACATGGCCGTGGACTATGCGAAGTCGATCGGGTTCAAGGGCCAGTTCCTCATCGAGCCGAAGCCGAAGGAACCGACGAAACATCAATACGACTTCGACGTCGCCAGCGGCATCGCGTTTCTCCGCACCTACGGGCTCGATCGCCATTTCAAGTTCAACATCGAGACCAACCACGCGACGCTCGCGGGCCATACCTTCCAGCATGAGATCGAAGTCGCGGCGTCGGCCGGCATGCTCGGCTCGATCGATGCGAACGCCGGCGATCTGCTCCTCGGTTGGGACACCGACCAATTCAACACCGACGTGCGCGAGCTGACGCTCGCCATGGTGTCGATCCTGCGCGCCGGCGGCTTGGGCATCGGCGGCTTCAACTTCGACGCCAAGCTGCGCCGGCCGTCGATCGACCTCGAAGATCTCTTCCACGCGCACATCGGCGGGTTCGACGCCTACGCGCTCGCATTCAAGATCGCGCGCAAGATCCTCGCCGACGGCAAACTCGAGCAGGTCGTGCAGGAGCGTTATGCCAGTTTCGATACCGGCTTCGGCCGTGAAATCGAAACGAAGCGCACCAACTTCCGTCAGCTCGAGAAGCTCGTGCTGACGAAGCTCGGCGAACCGACGCCGCGCAGCGGGCGTCAGGAATATCTCGAGAACCTGATCAGCCGCTACCTGCACGGCTGAGGTCGTTCGTATCGCGGCAGGACTTTGAGCCTGCCGCTTTGGATGCAAGGCGTCGGTTGGCCGACGCCCTTTGCGTTGCGCATCGGTTTTGTGAGTAGCGCCGGTCGGAAAATCAGCGCTACGTCTTTCGAGACGCGTTGCGCGCGGCGTTTTCGCCGCCGCCGTTTCATTCTGCAATCTGCGCGAGCGGGTCGGGAAGCCACTCAGGTACGTAGCCTAGCGCAGTTAAGGCATTGCCGACGGCACCAGTAATGTCTCATGTGGTCTAGCCGTTGCACATGCCCCGCTCCGCTCACTCGGTTCTTGCCCTCTTATTGACGTTAGCTGCCGCTGCGACGGCGCTGGCTGCGTCTGGCGATCGCATTCCGATCACCACGACGGCGCCGAACTCGGCGCAGATCAGCGTGCGCGAGCGGATCCTGCGCATGACCGAGTTCTTGGATACGATGCTCCCCGGCACGCTGGGCGATCGTAATATCACGCTGCATTTCACGCCCAAGTTCACCGATTTCCGCGATCGCGAATTTGTGCGATATCCGTTCGAGGTGCGTTACGGCGCGACCGATCGGCTCGAGCTTGTCGGCGGCATCTCGCCGTTTGCGCCCAATCCTTTCAACCCTGGACGCGATCATCGCTGGGGTCCGGGCGAAGCGAAACTCGGCGCCCGCTACGATTTGGCCAACCCGCTCTTTTTCTACGACAGCGCGACGATCGGATTCGAAACGCGCGTTCCGCTCGGCAAACCGCCGGTGCCGCTGAACGATCATTATACGCATGTACGGCCTTTTCTCGCCACCTCGCGCATCTTGCGCTCGCACCCCGACACGACGTTCTACACGAACTTCAGCTACGACCGCAGCGTGAAGCTCACGCCGCGCGAAGAACCGCCGCCCGAGGTGGTCCGTCGTCACATTGCCGAGGTCGCGCCCGGCTTGCTCTACAAGCCGTCGGAGCTCGGTTACTTTGGCGAATACCGCTTCCGTCACATCCAAGAGCCGACGAATTGGCACCTCGGTCATGAGGCGCGTGTCGGCACGATCTGGGACGTCCCGCTGCAACGGAGCGCCGATTGGCATTTGCCCGGCAAATGGCAGGTGGAAGTCGCGCTCAAGTTCACGACCGAAGAAGGTCATGGCCGGAACACCGGCATCTCCGCGCGCGTGAACTGGCGCACGACCTTGCGCGAAGTGCTCGACCACGTCGCACCGACGTCCTCCTCGAGCAAGTAATGTCAGGCTCGCGAACTCCGTCCGACATCGCTGCGAGTCAATCCGTGTTTGTCACGTAATGCGTGACAAACCTGGGTGGTGCGGCTGAAACAGCGAAATGTTGCGAAACGGCGTAATTAGCCGCAGGTGTTGCGCCCCCACATGAAGGCGCTCTTTTTCGTCCTCTTCGCGACGTTGCTCTGCACCGGCTGCACCACGGTGTCGGCGGTCAAGGTGACGGGAGCCGATTTGCAGCACTACCAACGGCTGTTCGTGGAGCGCCCGCTGAACGAAAATCGTCATATCGACGAGATGATCGTCGAGGAGCTCCGGAAGATGGGTCGGGACGTGTCGTCGGGACCGCTGACGATGATGCCCGAAAACACCGAAGCCGTCGTAAACTACAATGCGCGCTGGTCAGGCGACTTTGGGACGTACCTCATCGACTTTCATCTGGCGATTCGCAGCTTGCATCCCAACAAACCGCTGGTCGTCGGCCGTTATTATCAGCCCTCGGCGTTCACCAAGCCGCCGGAAACCGTGGTCCGCGAGACGATTCGACGGATATACCAGCAGTAACCTGGCCGCGTGAGGAACACGCGGCCGCCGCGGCGAAACGATCATGCGTTCGCCGTGCGTAAGGTCGGCCCGTCGACCCAACGACCAAGAATCGTCGTCGTCGTGGGCCAATCCGGAATGCCGCATTCGTTGCGCTGAAGTTGGGCGATGAGCAATTCGACGCCGCGAGCGCCGAGTTCCCGCGGTTGCTGGTCGAGACCGGCGCAAGGACGCGTCCGATAAAGCATGTTCAAGCTGGCGAAACCATGCGTCGCCGGCACCCGTGCGCCGCAGGCCTCCATCCAGTCGATGACCTCGGTGAAATGCGCGAGCACGACATCGGGGTTGTAGCGTTTGAACCACGCGACGAACTCATCCTCGCGACGTTCGGCGAACATCAGCGGCGGGACCTGTTCGAGCGCGGCGCCGTCCGCACTCTCCTGATACGAACGAAACGCGGCGCTGAAGCGGCGCTGCGTCCGTTCGTCGCGGCCGCGTTCGATATAGAGGCCAGGTCGCTTGTAGCCCCGGGCGATCAGCACCGAGAGCACCGAGAGCATCGAGCGATAATGATTGCAGCAGACGCAATGCAGCGGCGGCCGATCGATCACATAATCCGTATACACCGCGGCGTAACGCGACCAATCGAGCTGCGACCAATCGGGCGCATACCAAGAAGGCAGAAGCAGGACGCCATGAATGCCGCGCGACTGCAGAATCGAGTCGAGCCGCGGCACCGTCATGCCATCGACGCCGACGACAAATTCCTCGAGTTTGAAACCGAGCTCGACGGCGCGGCTGCGCCCGCCCTGCAGGAGTTCGCGATGAAACGCCCCGTGCGGTGCGCGTCCGGGCTCATACAAATCGAGCGCGCCGAGCACGCCGCGAAAGGTGCCGCCGCGGGAACGACGCAATTCCGACATGACTGCCGCCGCCAGGGGATTGCGGCGATAACCGGCATCCCGTGCCGCTTTCCGGACCCGTTCGGCGGTGGCAGGATCGACCCGTCCCTTCCCGCGCAAGGCGTCGGATACCGTCGTGTGCGAAAGCCCGAGCAAACGAGCAATCGAACGAACCGTTGGAGCTGGAGACGATTTCACGGCCAGACTGTCAAGCACGAGGAGCGGCCTAGGTGGCAAGCCGAAACTCCAGAATGCGGTTAATCGGTAGTCAGAGTACCACTACGTACAAACCGCAGGTCCGATGACGCTTAGTTGGCCGGCGCCGTCTTCTCCGCGGGGCCCGCTTCGGCCGCCGGCGCTTCCACGCGCTCGCTGTGGGTGATCTTCAATGGATCACCGTGAGGCGTCACGAGGCGGACATTTTTCATCGTCCAGTCGCGGGCATAATCGACGCTCCCGGGACGTTGCCCGCGTGCGACGATATTTTCCCACCGCACGTCATGCAGCGGCTTTTCCACCATGCCCGCCGCCGTGAAGATTTGGCGTGCGCCCGTGATGTCGACGTTCGCGATCGTGATGTTGCCAAAATCGGCGATGCCCTTTTCCGGCGGCACCGGCGTAGCCATGACCTTCCAGTAGTCGGGGATCTGGCCGTGGAGATTTGGCGGCAGATTGGCCGTGTCTTTGGGCAGCGTCACGTAGCTGTACCCGGGATTCCAGTTCAACGTGAACCCAAACGGGTGCGGCACGTTCTCCATCGTGGTCTCC
>CBINOT010000053.1:0-29161 GCA_966252355.1 uncultured Opitutus sp.
GCGGGCCCGGCGTTGCTCGCTTTGGGCGTAGAACTTTTCCACGGCCGCGATGGGGTCCTGGCCCTCGAACGTCACCGTGCTGCGGCGCTTGGGTTGATTGCCGCGGACGACATCGGCGAAAAATAGGTTTTCCGGGCCTTCTTTCACGTTCTCGTCGAACACGCGGCCCGTAACGGCACCCGTCTCGTTATCGCCGGTGAGAAAAAGATTCAGGAGGGGAGATTGGAAATTGATGGTCCATGCCGTCATTTCGTTCCAAGGCCTCGAACAGCAGTGCAGCGTGAAGGCCGCGAGGGCGCGCTTGAACATGGCGTCGTGTTCGGGGGAGACGCGAATCTGATTGGCGCTGAGGTGGAGATAGTAATCGACGAAGAGGTCGCCGAAATCGGCGCGGGCGAGGAGGACGTTGCGATTGCGCACGAAATAGGTGCGCACTTCGAGGCCGGCATCGGCGGTGTTCGGCGGTGTCGTTTCAGCCATGCCTCAGGATTTTGGCATTTCGGCCGAAGTCCAGCCGGCGGGCAAAAACGAGATTCCGGCGGCACGGTTGACGGCACGTGTTCCAGCGAGCGCGATGCATTCCAGCAACGCATTCCGCTGCTCGTCGCTGGCGCCGAGATCCGTGGGGCGGCGCGCGGTGATGAGCCGATCTTGTTGTTGTACGAGGAGGCCCCAGCCCGCGGGAATCTCGGCTTCCGCGAAGATGCCATCGGCGACGACGAGGTAGAGGAAGTCGGCGCAGCGGTACCGGAACATTTTGGAAAATTTCATGCCGCGGACAATGCGGCGCTGGATCGTTTCGATTTCGGCGAGGACGCGACGGTAGCCGTGATGTTCCAGTTCGGAAAAATCCCACGTATCGTATTCCGGCCACAAAGCTTCGCCTCGGCGCAGGTCGGGCCGGTGGACGGCGAGCAGCGCTTCGAGGGTCCGTCGTCGTTCGCTGAGTTCGACTAGGCGCTGCCGGGTGGCGAGTTCCGCGTGGGCGTCCTTGAGCAGATCGCTGCGCGCCTGCTTGCACTCGAACACGGCGGTGCGCCGGCTAGGTCCGCGGCTGCACGCCGCGACGTCGGCGCGAAACCCGCTGCGCGGCACGCGCACTTCCGGGGCGCAAATCGCCAACCCGTTTTCCTGCGCCCAAGCCAACGCGAGCCGTTTCAGCTCGGCATGTAATTGACTCTCTCCCCGCGCGCCCATTTACCGCCGCAGCGTGGAGCGCTCCCGCCTCGATGGCGAGCCCCCGGATGGCAAATTTAAAAAGGTAAAATAAACTTGTCGTTTTTGCGCTCCGCTGCAACAGCTGTTGCAAGAACCAGCACGCCGAACGACCGATGAGACCGCAGACCGAGGAGTTTCTTTATTTCCTTTTATGGACCGCTGATTCGTTGGCCCGGCCGACGTGGCGGAATCTCAACGACGGTTTCGAGGCTTGGGCGTGGCGGTCCGGGCTTGGACGTCGGCTCGCCGAACTCGAGCGCCTCAAGTTATTGGAGCGATCTCCCGGAGGTGTGATCAAGAGCATCGTTCGTCTGACCGATGCGGGAAAACGGGTCGCGTTGGGCGGTCGCGACCCCGAGGAACGATGGAATCGCGCGTGGGACGGTCGCTGGCGAATGGTGTTGTTCGATGTGCCGCAATGCCAACCCGCCTTGCGCTACCGGCTGTGGCGCCACTTGCGCAGAAACGGGTACGGCTTCCTTCAAAACAGCGTGTGGATTACCCCAGATCCGATCGCCGTTGCGCCGGTCAAGTCGGCCACCGATCTACCGGATGTCGAGGCTTTGATTGTCATCGAAGGGCGTCCGTGCGCGGGAGAATCCAATGCCGCGATCATTCGCGGTGCTTGGGATTTCGGAGGTATCAATCGTAAGTACGAACGATGCCTCGACCTGCTGCAGAGCGCACCGGCGGACGGCGACACCCAGCGGCTTCGAGAATGGGGGCGGCTCGAACGAAAGCTTTGGAACCAGGCCTGCACCGCGGATCCACTATTACCGCGGTCGTTGTTGCCGAAGGATTACGTGGGCGAAAAGGCGTGGAAAAAGCGCAACGAGATAATCGCTCGGTTGGCCGTACGGGGCGGTGCACAACGCGTTTGATTATCCGTCATCGCTCACGCCTGTGCTGAACTTTGCAACAGCTGTTGCAAAGTTCAGCATCGCGTGGAGGGAGGAACGAGGAACGCATGGGCTAGGCGCACATCAGGAAGTCTTGGACTTCGGAGTAGCCGCGGGAGCGGAGCGCGTCACGGATCAGGTCGCGGGCGCCGCGGGAGCTTACGTAGCCAAGGATGAAGGCGCCGGACGGTGGCGGTAGAGCGGCGGGTGAAATCACCGGCAACCCCGAGACACGGCGATCCGTTTTGTTCGGGTCAATATCCACGTAGCCCGCGATCGCGATGCCGTGATCCATCAGGTACGCGGCGCGTTTACGGGTGGGGCGACCTGCGCCCCAAATCCAAATCGCCTTCGGTGCGCGAGTGCTCCGATGAATCGTAACGCCGGTCGACGTAAGTTCGCCCGCGGGTGGGCTCGGCGGCAGGGCCATTGCCGGATCCGCCACCACGATCGCCACCCGCGCATACTCGTCGCTGGCGAGCACTCTACTTTTCCCTGCAGCCAATTCGACGCGGCGACGGACTTCGCGCGCGATCCATTCGGCTTTCATGCGGAAGAAATTTTCCGGAGAATAGCGCGGGTCCGTGCGCGATAATCGGGTAGGCGGATCATTCCATCGCAACAACACTCGCGGTACTTTGGCCATCCGCACCCCGGCATCGAGCCAACGCAGCCACAACTCGTAGTCCTCCGGGAACTCGCCGCTGCGATACCCGCCGAATTTCGCCACGAGTGTCCGTCGGAACATCACGCTCGGGTGGGCGAAAGGCGACTCGACGAATCGGTTCGCCGCGATCTCGGCCGGCTCAACCAGCGAGTTGATCCAGTCGACATGCAGCGCATATCCCGCGTTCGCGATGCGATCGCCGCCGAAGTCGACGAGCGAGCCAACCAGCCCCGTTTCCGGCCAACGAGCAAGGAAAGCGACTTGCTCAGCGAGGCGTTCAGGATGGCATTCGTCATCGGCGTCCATCCTCGCGATGAACTCCCCGCTCGTTTGCGCGACGCCCAGATTGAGCGCCGCGACCAAGCCGGCATGCGACGGCGTTAATAACCGGACCCGAGGATCGCCTTGCGCAGCGGCCAGGACCGCCTGCTCCGTCTCATCGGCGGAACCATCATCGATGACGACCAACTCCCAATCGAGAAACGTCTGCGCGCGGATGGTCGCGATCGCTCGACCCACGGTGGTCGCGCCGTTGAACACCGGAAGAAGGACGGAAACGCGAGCGCACATGCTGCAAAGGCCTTTCCGTCTCGCCCACGCGAAGCGCCTTAGCGCCGAAACAACCAGGCGATCACGCTGACGAGGACGCTGACGACCAAGCACGTGACGACCGGAAAATAGAATCGAACATGCTTTCGTTCGACGACGATGTCACCGGGGAGGAACCCGCCGCCGGCGCGACCGAACAGCCATAACGCCGCGCCAATGGCGGCGATCATCAGGCCGAAGACCACGAGGGATTTGCCGATCGAATCCACGGCGGAAACCTGGTCGTGCGATTACTCGGGCGCAACCTTCGGTTGATGCGTTTTACGAGCGGACCGGCGCGGAGCTGCACGGCTATTTCGCTTTCTCGCCGGCCAACGCATGCTCGAGCTTGTGGATCTTTGGCGCGATCACGTACGAGCAGTAGCCTTGATCCGGATTCCTCGCGAAGTAGTCCTGATGGTAGTCCTCCGCCGGCCAGAACTTCTTTAACGGCGCGATCTCCGTCGTAATCGGATCGCGAAAACGTTTCGCCGCCTCCGCCCGCGAAGCCTCCGCGGCGGCGCGTTGCGCATCGTTCGCGTAATAGATCACGGAGCGATATTGCGGGCCCATGTCGTTCCCTTGACCGCCGACCTGCGTGGGATTGTGCACGTGCCAGAAATATTCGAGGAGGCGCTCGAGCGACACCGTCGCGGGATCGAAATCGATCTTGATCACCTCCACGTGGCCGGTCGCATGCGCGCAGACTTGTTCGTATGTCGGGTCGGGCTCGTCGCCGCCCGCATACCCGCAGGTCACGGCCGTGACGCCCGGCAATAATTTGTACGCCGCGTCCGTGCACCAGAAGCAGCCGCCGCCAACGACGAGGGAATTCGATTGTTTCGCAGTCATCGACGAAAGAAGTCCAAAGGTAAGGGCCGCCGCAAACAGATGACAGAGTTGCATGCCGATAAGAGACGCGAGCGCAGAATTAATTCCATAGGTTGCGCGTGTCTCGAGTTGGCGCACATTGAGCTCTACGGGGAGCTGCGTCCGGCCAACTTTCCGAAACAGTTGGAGGGGCGCAGTGTCTCACTTTCCGCTTCATGCCTTCTCCTGCCCGCGCGTTGGTTTTTTCTCGGCCCGCCGTGATCGTCACGCTCGTCGCCGCTTTTGCGTTGGTGGTTGGTTCGCTGGCCCTTTCGGCGTTTTCCACCCACGAGATTGTCGCCGTTGATCGACGCGCCGCACATGCCCAGCAGACGCTGGTGGCGATCAATCAACTCCTTGCCACCATCAACGAAGCCGAGACGGCGCAGCGCGGCTACCTCCTCACGCACGACGACAAGTACTTGGCCCCGTACGAAGCGGCGCGGCCGCGGTACCTCGACGAGGTGGTGGCGCTGCGACGGCAGATCGCCGACGACCCATTGCGCGCACCGCTCGTCGCGCAGATCGCGGCGCTCTGCGATCAACGCTTCGCGGAAATCGCGCGCACGGTGCGGCTGCGGCGCGAGCATGGCATCATTCCGGCGCTCAACGTGGTCGAATCCGACGAAGGCTGGCGGTTGATGAACGAGATTCGGCAGCGCCTGCAGGTGCTGCAAAAAGCGGAGCTCGCCGACGTGGCGACTCAGGCTGCGATCGTCGTCCGGCGGGCGCGCCTTTTCCAGAGTTTGAACGGCGGATTGATCGCGTTGGCGACGCTGCTGGCGGGCGCGGTCGCGGTCATCGTGATCCGACGGCTGCATCAACTGGAAGGGCTGATCAAGGTGTGCGCCTGGACGCAGCGCGTGCAGTGGGATGGCCGCTGGATCAGCTTCGAGGAATATCTCGCGCAGCGTTTCAATATTCATGTGACCCACGGCATTTCCGAAGAAGCGGCGCAGAAGCTGAGCCGTGAAATCGCCACGACACCGGTGCCGCCGGAAGCGAGTCCGAAGGCTTGAGCCAGCCAAGTCCTGCCGGGCGGGCGCCGCTTTTAGCGTCACATGCTCGGACGCTTTTCTGTCGGATTTCGAATTCGGCTGCGATAACCAGGGTGTGCAAAGCATGTTTTCCTCTGCGTCCGACCATGAGTTGCTCGCATCCTTCGCCCGGACTCGATCCGAAGCGGCTTTTGCGGAGATTGTGCGTCGCTACATCGATTTGGTGTACTCGGCCGCCCGCCGGCAGGTGGCGTCGAGGCACGACGCCGAGGAGGTGGCGCAGTCGGTTTTCGTGGACCTCGCCCGTCGCGCCCACGCGCTCGGGGAGCGTCAGCCGCTCGCCCCATGGCTTTACACAGTGACCCGGCGGACGGCGATCGATCACGTGCGTCGCGAGATGAGCCGGAAGAAACGGGAAGTCGAGGCGACGCTTCAAGATGCCCAAGCTGAGGTCTCGCTGTCCTGGGCGGAGCTCGCGCCGGTGCTGGATGAAGCGCTGGCGTCGTTGCGTGAACCGGAGCGGGAAGCGATTGTGCTGCGGTTCCTGCAGGAGCGCCCGTTGCGCGAAGTGGGCGCGATTCTCGGCGTGTCCGAGGACACCGCGCAGAAGCGGGTCACGCGCGCGCTGGACCGTTTGCGTTCCGCCTTCGCGGCTCGCGGGCTCGTGACGTCGAGCTCCATCTTGGCGACGCAGATCGGTGCCAACGCCGTCCAGGCCGCGCCGGCTTCGCTCGGGTCGGCGATCGTAGCGGCCCTTCCGGCAGCGCTCGCCGCGGGCGCGGGTCCTTTCGCTTCGTTCGCGGCCGCTTTTGGACGGTATCTCGCGCCGGTGATGTTCGGGGCTGGTGTGGTCGCCGCGGCAATCTTCGAGACCCAGGCGTTTGCTCGACGTCGTGCTGAACGGGACGACCTACAGCGACAAGTGGCCGCGGCGGAGGCGGCGCGCACAGAGCTCGGACGGCAGCGCGCGATTCGGCGTCAACAATTGACCAAGACGGAAGCGGAAATCGCGCGGCGGCGTCCCGATGCGGAGGAAATGGATCCGGAAGTGGCGGCCTGGTTTGCTCGCATCACCCGGCTGAAGCAGTTGGCCGCAGAAAACCCCGAGAGGGCGATCCCCGAGATGCGCTTTTTGACGGAGCGGCACTGGTTCGACGTCGCACGGGATGCGAAATTCGAGACCGAGGATGACTGCCGCGGATTGCTCCGCGAACTGCGCCGCCGCGCGAAGCAGCCTTTAGGCGAACGCTTCAAGGCGGCTTTGACGTCATACCTCGACGCTTCCGAAGGCGAACTGCCGCTGTCGATGGAGGCGCTGATTCCTTATCTCGGTGAGCCGTTGGTTCCGGAGATTCTCGCGCGGTACGAAATCCGGCCTCACGGGCAGGCGCATGCGCTTGCCGGCGACGAGCCGATCATTGTCGAGCGCAACTGGGTCGACGATAAATACGACACCTTGCTGACGGTTAATCGAATCGTCGCGGCATGTCCGGATCGGACGACCGTGGGAAATCCCGAGGTGCGCCGCGCGTTGCGGGCTTATCAAGCGGCGAACGGCGGCCGCCTTCCGCCGGCGTCGACGGATCTCCTGCCCTATCTTTCCCCGCAGGTGCCGGAAATCGCACGGGCCGATTTCGCGCAGAAGTCTGCCGAGGACTTTCGCCACCTGGTCGACGAGCAGGCGAACTATGTGGAGTGACGACCATGCGTTACGCGACATTGCTACTCAGTCTCGTCTTTCCGTTCTTGGTCGTATTCGCAGTCGAAGCGGCGGCCCGCCGCGAGCACGCGGTCCAAACGACGGCTTTGCGCGGTGCCCGCGCGCAACTCGTGCGGCAGAGCGCCGCCGAAAAGGAACTCGCGCAGCGCGAGTCAACGGAGTTGCGTGCGCTGCAGGATCGCCTCGACGCCTTGGAAGCAGAGCTCGAGGTCAAACGCCGCTTCGGTCCCGGCTCCGCTTCTGTCTGGAGCGGGCGGGTGGCCCGCTTGCGGACTCGGCTGGCGGAGAAAGGCCCGTTGCCACCGGAGTTCGCCTGCCTCGAGCCAAAGGACTGGATCGATGCGGCGGTGCGCATCGACGATCCGTCCGCGCCGGGACTGGATCACGTCGCGGCGCGATTGCTGCAACTCGCCCGTCACCGGGTTGCGTCGAAAGTTCATGCGGCGCTCAAAGCGTTCGTGGAAAAATCCGGGGGCGAATTACCCTCGTCCATCGATCAGCTTCGGCCCTGGTTGCCGGCTGATTTGGCGCCAGCTGCCCTGGCGGGTTATGTGTTGAAGCGTTCGGGACGGGTCGAAGACCGTGGCGAAACGCTGGTGGAAAGTCAGGTCGACGGGCGTACCGTGCAATTATCGTTGGATCGCGTGCAAAGTAGCACGCGCGGCTCGGATTGGGCGGTGCTCGACGATTTCAGCTTTCCGGGAATGGACCAATTCGAGAGCCAGGCATCGTCGTTCGGCGAGCTGATGCGTTCGGCGATGGAAAACCTCGGGCCGCGAATTGGCGCGGGCATTTCAGAAACGGACATGGATGCCACGATGAAAGATATGAAGGCGGCCCTGGCGCGGTTTCGGGCCGAGAATGCCGGACGCACCCCCTCCTCATTGGCGGAGCTGCGCAACTACTCGCCACGGTTTGTGCCATTGGCGGAGAACCTTCGGAGCTTTTTTGCCGAGTTCGAATACGCGATGGAGCATCGCGGGGCGCTTCCGAAAACCCCGGCCGACATGAAGCGCTATCTTGATGGCATGACCGTCGACCGCGTGTTGCGCCGGATGGTAATCACCGCCGACGCCGACGGCGAGCACGGCAACCTCAGCTTCAATCTGAAATACTGAGGCATGGCGGCCCGCGCTCCGGTTTGCCAATGATCCCTTCGGGCTCAGCGGGTGAGCTTGCGATATTTGATTCGATGGGGCTGGTCGGCTTCCTTGCCCTTGCGGCGGCGGAAATCTTCGAGGTACGTCGAGTAGTTGCCATTGAACCAGTGGACGTAGCTGTCGCCTTCGAAGGCGAGGATGTGCGTCGCCACGCGATCGAGGAACCAGCGATCGTGCGAGACGACCACCGCGCAGCCGGCGAAATTTTCCAGGCCTTCCTCGAGGGCGCGAATCGAGTTTACGTCGAGATCGTTCGTCGGCTCGTCGAGGAGGATGAGATTTGCGCCGCTCTTCAGCAGCCGCGCCAGATGCACGCGATTGCGTTCGCCGCCGGAGAGTACGCCGACCTTCTTCTGTTGATCGGGACCGGTGAAACCGAACTGCGCGCAGTAAGCGCGGCTGTTCACGTCGCGGGCGCCGAGCTTCATGATTTCTTCGCCGCCGCTGATCGCCTGCCAGATGGTTTCGCCGGCGGGCAGTGTGTCGCGCGATTGGTCGACGTGCGCGATCTTGACGGTGTCGCCGACGCGCAACGTCCCGCTGTCCGGTTTCTCCGCGCCGATAATCAACCGAAACAGCGTGGTCTTGCCGGCGCCGTTCGGCCCGATGACGCCGACGATGCCGCCGGGTGGCAGCGAAAAGCCGATGTTTTCGAAAAGCACGTTGTCGCCGTAGCTCTTCGTGAGGTTTTGAGCCTCGACGACCAGCGTGCCGAGGCGCGGGCCGGGCGGAATCAGGATTTCGAATTCACGCTCCTTCTCGACGACGTTCTCCTTGAGCATCGCTTCATAGGCGTTGATGCGCGCCTGCGACTTCGCCACGCGCGCCTTGGCGCTCTTGCGAATCCATTCGAGCTCGCGCGCCATGGCCTTTTGACGCCGATCTTCGGTGCGCTGCTCGACGGCGAGCCGCCGCTGCTTCTGCTCGAGCCACGTGGAGTAATTCCCTTTCCACGGAATGCCGTGCCCGCGATCGAGCTCGAGAATCCACTGAGCGACGTTGTCGAGGAAGTAACGGTCGTGGGTGACGGCGATCACGGTCCCCTCGTAGCGCGCCAAGTGTTGCTCGAGCCACTGCACGCTCTCGGCGTCGAGGTGATTGGTCGGCTCGTCGAGCAGCAAGATCGACGGCTTCTGCAGCAACAACCGCGCGAGCGCGACTCGACGGCGTTCGCCGCCGGACAACTTGTCGACCAGCGCATCGCCGGGCGGGCAGCGCAGCGCGTCCATGGCCATGTCGACATGAGAGCCGACGTCCCACGCGCCGAGGGTGTCGATCTTCTCCTGCAGCTCGCCCTGCTTGACGGTGATCGCATCGCGCTCCGCGTCGTTCGCCGCCGCACCGATTTCGTCCCAGGTGGCGTCGTACGCGGCCACGAGGTCGGCGAGGTGCTTTACTCCTTCTTCGACCGAAGCGCGAACGGTGGTGCCGGCGGTGAGTTGCGGTTCCTGTTCGAGCAGCCCGACGGTGTAACCCGGTTCGAAGTGCACGCGGCCGTCGATGTCGGTGTCGCGGCCGGCGAGAATTCGCATCAACGACGATTTGCCGGAGCCGTTGAGCCCGAGCACGCCGATCTTCGCGCCGTAGTAAAACGAGAGGGAGATGTCGCGGAGGATTTCCTTGCGCTCGATCTTCTTCGATACGCCGAGCAGCGAGAAGATGATGGTGGGAGCTTCGTCGGGTTTGGGCACGGCGTGACTGACGCAACGGAGCCGCGCGCGGCAAGCTCACGTATGTATCGAGCGGACCGTCGCCGTGAGGTTCTTTCGTCCCTCGTCTGTAACAGCCGGCACTCGCAGCTACACGGAGCCTCCGCTTCGTGGAAGCTACGGGTGTTTTTACGCCCAGCGAAGGTGTTGCGCTGGAAGTGGCGGTTGGTTTCATGCGGCGCGTCCTATGCCCATCCAGCTTCCAGCCCGGGCGTGCCGGGTCGTCGCCTTCATTTTGTCCGTTGGCTTCATTGCGCGCGGTTTCGCCGCGACGACGTCCTTCACGCTGCCGGTCAGCTACGAGGTCGCTGATCGCCGGGCGGGCGAGCTGCTCGCGCAGCTGACGATCGCGGAAAAGCTCGAGCTCATCAGCGGCTATCGGACGTTTTATATCCGCGGATTCCCGCGACTCGGCATTCCGCAACTGGGCATGACCGATGCGACGCAGGGTGTGCGGCTGCGACCTGAGGCCAACGATCAATTGAAACAGTCCGTGGCGTTCCCGGCGCCGATCGGACTCGCCGCGACCTGGAATCCGGAGCTCGCGTACCGTTATGCGCACGCCATCGGCGAAGAGTGCCGGGCGGCGGGCGTCGCGTTTTTGCTCGGCCCGGGCATGAACATCTATCGCGTTTCGCAGTGCGGGCGGAACTTCGAGTATTTCGGCGAAGATCCCTTTCTCGCCGCGCGGATGGTGGAGCGATACGTGCGCGGCGTGCTGGACACCGGCACCGTTCCGACGCTGAAACATTTCGTCGCGAACAACACCGATTTCCACCGTCGCACCTCGAACTCGCTCGTCGACGAGCGGGCGCTGCATGAGATTTATCTCCCGGCGTTTCAGGCCGGCATCGATGCCGGGGCGATGGCGGTCATGACCTCGTACAATCTGCTCAATGGCGAATGGTGCGGTCAGAGCCGTCACGCGATCACCGATCTGCTCCGCGGTTCGCTCGGCTTCAAGTGGCTCGTGATGACCGATTGGGGTTCGGTATTCGATACGGAGAAGATCGTGAAATCGGGGCAGGACTTGGAGATGCCGGGCGATGGCTGCATCGCGCGCGATGCGGCGAAGCTGCTCGCCGACGGCAAAGTGACGCAGGCGGAGATCGACCGGATGGCACGTTCGATTTTGCGAACGTGCATCGCGATGGGCCTGCACGACCGGCCGGTGAAGGACGAACGCTTCCTCGCCGCGTTCTCGGCGCATGAGCAAGTGGCGCTGGAAACCGCGCACGAAGGCATCGTGCTGCTGAAGAACGACGGCATTCTCCCGCTGCGGAAGGCCGGCGAAGGAAAGATTCTCGTCACTGGTTTGTTCGCCGAACGACTGGCGCACGGCGGGGGTTCGGGGTACGTGGACGGCTATAATAACGTGACGTTGAAGCAGGCCCTCGCCGACACGTATGACGGCCGAGCTGAATTCGTGGCGGAGCCGAGCGACGAACAGTTGAAAGCGGCGAGCGCGGTGGTTTTGAGCACCGGCACCTGGGATAGCGAAGGGTGGGATCGGCCCTTCGCCCTGCCGGACGATGAAGAACGTCAGGTGCTGCGCGTCGTGGCACTGAATCCGCACACCATCGTCGTCGTGAACAGCGGTGGCGGCGTGCAAATGACCGATTGGCGCGACCGCGCCGCGGCGATCGTCTATGCATGGTACCCGGGGCAAATCGGCAATCGTGCGCTCGCGGACGTGTTGTGCGGCGCGACGAATCCTTCGGGCAAACTGCCGATCACGATCGAGCGGAAGTTCGAGGATTCGCCCGGCCGCAATTACGTGCCGTCGGGTCAGCAGCTTTACACCGGCTGGAATGCGGATGGCGACCTGACGCGCGCGGCGCTGCCGGTGGAATATCGCGAAGGCGTGTTGGTGGGCTACCGCTGGTACGACACGAAGAAGATCGCGCCGCTCTTTGCCTTCGGCAGCGGGCTGTCGTATTCGACCTTTGCCTACGCGAATGCGCGGGTGGCGAAGTCCGTCGTAGCGCGCGATGAGAACGTTGCGATCACCTGTGCGGTTTCAAACACCGGCAAGGTCCCCGGCGCGGAGGTCGTCCAAGTGTACGTGCGCTCGATCCGCGCGCCCGTGGAGCGTCCGGAAAAGGAGCTCAAAGGTTTCGCGAAGGTGCAGCTCGGGCCCGGTGAAGCGCGTGATGTAACGCTCACGTTGGCGCCGCGCGATTTCGCGTACTGGGATGTGACGAAGCACGATTGGGTCGTGGCGCCGGGCGAGTACGAGGTGCTCGTCGGTGGAGCGTCTGATCGCATTGCGCTCCGGGCGAAGGTGACGTTGCGGTAAGTCGGCTCGGTGTGGCATGGGCGTCCCGCCCATGGCGGAACACGGGCAAGATGCCCGTGCGACGGGTCGGATGGCCATCGGGACGATGGCCGCTACCGATGAAGGGGAATTGCGAGCGACGTAGCGGAACGCGCGAGCGTTTCGTCCGAACGCGGCGCGAACGGCCGAAAACCTCACGGTTTCCACTACGTCGTGCCCGTGCCACGCGCTCAAGCCGGCGCGCGCCGTGCCGATATATCCTGTGCGCAACGCGCGTGTGGTCCGAGCGCAGTCACTCTGCGGTCTTGACACACGCGCGGCCGCGCGACTTTCTCCGCCTCCGCTCAATCTGATGTCCCTCTCGGCTACAACACGCTCCTTCCTCGGCCTCGCTCTCGTGGTCGTCGTCGTTGTCGCCGTTACCAAGGCACCGCGAGGGAGCTGAGCGCACACGCTTTACTGCCCCTCCGGTGCCTGTCACCGGAGGGGCTTTTTGTTTTCCCTGCGGTGAGGTCGGCGCCGGGTGGCTCAATCACCACCACCGCACATGAAAACATACACTGGAGCCGAGCTCCTTCGCACCCTGATCGAACGACAGGGCATTCACACGATCGCAGGCATCCCGGGCGGCGCGATTTTGCCGTTTTACGATGCGCTGCATGGCAGCCGAATTCGGCACGTGCTGGCCCGGCACGAACAAGGCGCGGGCTTCATCGCGCAAGGCATGGCGCGGGTTACCGGCCGCGCGGCCGTGTGCGTGGCGACGTCCGGACCGGGCGCGACAAACTTGCTCACGGCGATCGCCGATGCGCGGCTCGATTCGATTCCGCTGGTGGCGATTACGGGCCAGGTGCCGCAAGCGCTGATCGGCACGGATGCGTTTCAGGAAGTCGACACGTATGGGCTGACGTTGCCGATCACGAAGCACAACTTCCTCGTGCGCTCGATCGGCGAGCTCTTGGAAGTCGTGCCGCTCGCCTTCCAACTGGCCGAATCGGGTCGGCCGGGTCCGGTGGCGATCGATGTGCCGAAAGACGTGCTCAATGCGAAGATCGACCTCGAGGCTCTGCCCGAACCCGGCCGAGCGGTCGCGATGCCGCGTTGTCCGAGCTCGGCGATTGAGGCGCTCGCGACGCAGCTCGTGACTGCGCAACGGCCCGTGCTGTACCTGGGCGGAGGCGTGATTGGCGCGGGCGCCGCGGAACTCGCACGCACGCTGGCGCGGCGACTGAACGCGCCGGTCGTGTCCACGTTGATGGCGCTCGGCGCGATGGATGCCGACGATCCATTATTCATGGGCATGCTCGGCATGCACGGCAGCAAGGGCACGAATCTGCTCCTCCAGGAAGCGGACTTTCTCTTCGCGATCGGCGCGCGGTTCGACGATCGCGCGACCGGCAAGGCGGCGGAGTTTTGTCCGCGCGCGACGATCGCGCATATCGACATCGACCGCTCCGAGATCGGAAAGATCAAGGCCACCACGCTGGGCCTCACCGGCGACGCGGCCGATATATTGCGCCGGCTCCTCGCGCAGTTGCCCGATTCGCCGCAGCGGCCCGCGTGGCGCCGACGCGCGATGGAGCTGAAAGCGGCGCATCCCTTGCATTGCCCGCCGCGTGCGGAAGATCCGTTGCATCCGCTGAATCTCATCCGGTTCTTGGGCGAGCAACTGCCGGACGACGCCATCATGACGACCGACGTGGGGCAGCACCAGATGTGGGTGGCGCAAGCGTATCCGTTTCGACGACCACGCACGCTCCTCACCTCAGGCGGACTCGGGACGATGGGCTTCGGCTTGCCGGCGGCGATCGGTGCGGCGCTTGCGGCGCCCGGACGGCGCGTGGCGTGCGTGAGCGGCGACGGCTCGATCCTCATGAACCTCCAGGAACTCGCGACACTGGCCGAGCTCGATCTGCCGGTCGCGATCGTGGTGTTGAACAACGCGCACCTCGGGCTCGTGCGGCAGCAGCAAGAGCTGTTTTACGGCCAGCGCTATTCGGCGTCGCGTTTCGCGACCACCCCGGACTTCGCGGCGATTGCGCGCGGCTTCGGCCTGCGCGGCGTGCGACTCGACCCCACCGGCGATCCGCTCGCGGAATTTGCGGCCGCGCTCGCCGAGCCGGGACCCTGTTTGATCGACGTTCCGATCGAAGACGCGGCCAACGTGTACCCGATGGTGCCGCCCGGCGCCGCCAATCACCAAACCATCACCGCCCCCGAACTCGAAACCGCCACCGCCCATGCTTGAAACGACCATGAAAAACGCCGAATCGCCCCAGCCCCAGTGTCATCTAATGGATGACACATATCGGAACCGTGGAGACGCCGAAAAACGGCCGTTGGCGACGGTGCTCGAGCTGCGGGTGCGGAATCATCCGGGCACGATGTCGCATGTGACCGGGCTGTTTGCGCGCCGGGCGTTCAATCTCGAGGCGATCGTTTGCGCTCCGGTCGGCGACGGCGAGACGAGCACGATGCTGTTGCTCGTCGCGGACGAACCGCGGCTCGAACAAGTCGAACGCCAGCTCGAAAAGCTGCACGACGTGCTGTCGGTTAAACATCGGCCAGATATCCCGGCGGAGTTTTTCGCGCGCATGGTAAAGGGGTAGCTGCGATCATCCCGATTGCGGGGATGAAGCGCCCTGAGTTGTGAGGGACGTTTGCCGTTTCCGGATAATATGACAAATTTGTCTAATTAACTGCAGTAACTAGACAAATCTGTCGTATTATCTAACCCAGGCGCTCTTTACCGCTGAGTGCCAAGCGACGACGGAAACAACTCGCGATCGGCGCGTTGTTCGTCGGCGAGGCGCTTGAGGAACTCCTCGCGCGGTATCTCGCGGGCGCCAAGGAGCGCGAAGTGCGGCGTGAGTTGCTGGATGTCGATCCACGTGGCGCCGCGGGCGCGCAGGTGGCCGATCAGGCGCAACACGCACAGTTTCGAGACATCGCTCTTCCGGTGAAACATGCTCTCGCCGGTGAACACGCCGCCGGCCGTGACGCCGTAGAGTCCGCCCACGAGTTCTTCGCCCTCCCATGCTTCAACGCTGTGCGCGAAGCCGCGACGATGCAGCTCCGTGTAGGCGCCGATCATCGCGGGCGTGATCCAGGTTCCAACTTGTCCGGGTCGCGGGGCGGCGGCGCAGGCCCGGATCACGCGCTCGAATGCGGCGTCGATCGTGAAACGCAGATGCGCCAGCGCGCGCTGCGACCGGCGCAGATTTTTCGGCACGTGCAACGCGGCGAACTCCAGGATCGCGCGTCGGCGAGGACAGACCCACGGGATTGGGTCGAACGGCATGCCATCCGGCCACGGAAAGATGCCATGGCGGTAAGCGGAGATCAGTCGATCGGGCGAGAGCCGGTAATCCAGCGCGACCAAACCGACATCGTCGGACGGGTCGGGAGAAGCCCAGGAAGATTCCGGCGCGGAGTTCATCGGTGCGCGGTGCAAATCTGATCCAAGCTCGCGCGCTCGCCAGTTTGATTTTGCGGCGCGCGGCGATGCCCGTTCGGATGGCGACGAATGATTCGCTTCCGCCTGCGCCTTTGGTTCGTCGTCGTGCTCTGGGGAACCGTCGCGCCGGGCCGCGCCGAAGCGCTCTGGCTTGTCCCGGAACGTTTCGCGGCTACGCCGGGCGCTTCGCTGCGCGCGAGTGTCGCCGCCGGGGAGACCTTCGCGCCGGAGGCCTCGCCGGTGGCCGCACGCCGCGTGCGTGAGTTCGGCGGCATCCTCACGGGCGATCCGCTCGTGAACACCGCCGTTGCGGCCAATGGCGACCCCGCGGCGCGTTTTTCCGTGACGCTCACGCGGCCAGGAATCGCCTTGCTGACGGTTGCGCTGAAACCCGAGCTGCGCGAGATCGCTCGGCCCGACGTCGAGCGCCATCTGCGCGAAATCCACGCGACCGACGAACTGCGCGCCACGTGGGATGACATGGTCACGGCCGATTCGTGGCGCGAGACGCGCGCCGTTCGTTTGAAAACGTATGTGCGCGTCGGCGAGCCTCCCGCCGACGATCGAACCTGGGCGCAGCCGAGCGATGGCGGGCTCGATATCGTGCCGCAACGCGATCCGACGGCGTCGCGCGTCGATGACGCGTGCTCGGTGCTGGTGACCGATGCGGCGCGGCCGGTCGTCGGCGCGGTGGTGTCGTTTTTATCTTCGGGCGAAACGCGCGAGCATGTCGTGGTGACCGACGACCACGGTCGCGCCACGGCGAAACTCGACGCGGCCGGGCCTTGGTTGATTCAGACGATGGCATTGCGACGCGATGGCGCGACGCGACGCGAGTGGCGTGCATACGTCGTTGCGTTGACCCTGGAGGCACGGTGACCATGTGCCGCGCGATGTTTCGAACTCACACTCTCGCGGTTTTGTGGCGCCGGTGGGTGCTGTCTTTCGTTCTGACAGCGGGCGTCGCATCGGTTCGGGCGCACGATCCGGGTCTGAGCACGGCCGACTTGCACTGCGATGCGGACGTGCTGCAGCTCATCGTCGGACTGGCGCCGGCGGATGCGCTGCAGCTGCTGCCCGCATCGGCGCGTCCCGCGAGCGCGAGTGAAGCAAGCGCGGTCGCGCCGACGGCGTGGGAAGACGCCGCGCGCGCTTGGTGCGAACTGACGAGCGGATCGACCATCGTGCCGCCGCGCGATGTGCGCGTGCGTATCGCCGCGGCGGATGCGATCAAGTTCGAGTACGTTTTCCCGCGGCCGGCGGGACCATTTAAGCTGCGCTGGATGAAGCTGGATCAACTGCCGCGCGGCCATCGCAGCTTCATCATCGTGAGCGACGAAAACGGTGTCGCGGCGATGAAGAAATTTCTCACGGCCGACGCTCCGGCCGTCGAGGTGGAATCCTTGGCCGGGCATCCGAAGACGGCGGAAGGCGCGGAAGCGCCACCGACGGCGTTCTGGGGTTTCTTGCGACTCGGTATCGAGCACATTTGGACGGGATACGACCACCTGCTCTTCCTCTTTGCGCTGCTCGTGGTGTGCCGAAGCTTCCGATCGATTTTCGCGATCATCTCTTGTTTCACGCTCGCGCATTCGCTGACGCTCGCGCTCGCGACCCTGGACGTGGTGAATCTTTCGAGCCGCATCGTGGAACCGGCGATCGCCGCCTCGATCGTGTTCGTGGGAGTGGAGAACCTCGTCCGAAGCGGCGCGGAACCGCGCGGCCGGTGGGCGTTGACGTTCGCGTTCGGGCTGATTCACGGCTTCGGCTTTGCCAGCGTGCTGCGCGATCTCGGCGTCGGTTCGTCTGGCAACGGCGGCGTGGGGATGCCGCTGTTCACGTTTAATCTCGGCGTCGAAGTGGGGCAGATCGCGGTGGCGTCCGTAGTGCTGCCGTTGGTGTGGCAGCTCCGGAAGCGCGAGAAGTTCGTGCGGTGGGGCGTGCCGATTTTGTCGGCGGTCGTCGCCGCGGCGGGATTGTACTGGTTCGCGATGCGAACGTTCTTCGCGTAAGCCAGTTCCTGGATTTTCGAGCGGGGTCCCCTGGTGACGACATGCTTTGCCGGACGGCAGGGGCGACACGGGCACGATGCCCGTGCCACTGCGAATCAACGAGGGTGGAGTAATTTCCCTCTGCCGCGGTGGGAGGTTAGACGGTGGAGTGGGGCGGGATGGGCTGCCCCCGAAGACCGCCGAAGGTGCGGGTGGTGCGGCGTGGCGCATGGTGCCCGCACGCAGGCGGGAGATTGCGACTGGGAGCAGCGGGGGCGATCGAACCGCCCAAACTAGGATCGCGAGCCCGATACCGCCGGCGCGTCGGAAAGCGTACGGTCGCGATCGCCAGCGGATAACCAGCAAGACCAACCAACGGCAGTTCGATCACATCGCATATGAAACGCATTCGAATCATTCGGAGACTCTCGGCACTCCTCTCGTTCGCCGTCACGGCGGCGGCACAGACCATCACCGCCGACTTTGCGCCGATCAATCTCGGCAACTTCGTCATGACCAGCACGCCCAGCAACGCCACGGGCAACGGCGGGATCAGCACGATTTTCACGTCATCGGGAACGGAGCTCACCTTCGGAACGGGCGGAGCGCTCGTGAACCCGCTCGATTTCAGCTACACCGTCACGGGACCTAACACGGCCACGATTTCCCGCGCGGCGACCGACTCGTCGCCCGCCTCCACCACGAAGCTCGTGTTCGACAGCGCGAAGTCGGGAACGTACACGACGGTGGCGGGGACGGAAACGACGACGGGAAGTTTCAATCTGGCGGATATTCCGGGAGCGGCGCCCATCGCGAACGTCTCGACGCGCACCACGGTTTCGCCGGGCGCGCCGACGATCGTGGGCTTTGTGGTCGCGGGCACGATGCCGCGTCGCGTGTTGGTGCGCGCCGTCGGTCCAGGATTGTCGAAATTCGGCGTAACGACACCGCTCTCGAATCCTTCGTTGAGCCTGTACCGCGGCACGCAGCCGATCGCGACGAACGACGATTGGGGCATATTGGCGGCGGTGAGCGCGGGGACGGGTGCCGGTCCGAGTAGCGGAGCAACGGGTAGCGGATTGCTCACCGGGCTAGGCGCGACGACCTCCGGCACCTTGATGGGCCCGGGGGTAACCGCCGGCACCGGCGTGACGACTGCCACCGGGAGTACGACATCGACTGGGAGCACTAGCACGATCACCGGTAACATAACGATCGATACGAGTAGCACCGGCATGGGAAACGCGGGCACTTCGACAATTGGCAACGCGACAATCGGCACGACCGGCACGAGCGTCACCAGTGGCACGAGCAGCACAAGCGGGGCGGGTGCGATGAGCGACGACGCATTCACGGGGACGCTTGCCAACGGCGCGACGTTCTCCACCGAGCTGGCGACGGATGCGACCTTCACGCAAGTGGGAGCGTTTGGCTTGCAAGCGGGAAGTCATGACGCGGCGTTCGTTGCCACGCTGCCGCCGGGTGCGTACAGCGTAATCGTCAATTACAGCGCGACGATGGCCGCGGAAACGGCCAGCGGCACGAATAGCGGCGGATCGACGGCTGTTACCGGCGGCACAGGCATCAGCAGCACGGGATCGACGGGCGGCGGTGCGGCTGGTGGCAATACAGGTACGAGCACTGGTTCCACGAGCGGTGGTGCGAGCGGCGGCAACGCTACGACCGGAACGGGGTCGACGACGATCACCTCCACGAATAACAGCACAACGGGTGCGACCACTGGCGAAGTTTTGGTCGAAGTGTACTTCATGGAGTGAGTAACCAGCGATCGCAGATGCTGCGATCGGTGAACGAACTCGCCGCCGAGGGCGGCGAGTTTTTTGCGGATATTGGAGCAGGTGGCGCATCGCACAACGCTCACGCCTAAGGTATGGCCCGACCTCCGGGCGGGCCGCGGGCGGGGGAGCGGCATGCGTAACCGAAAAGCGGGCGAGGGCGCCCGCGTTCCCCCGAGTTCCAGTACGCTGTCGAGGCGGCCCGCTTGGAGATCGGGCCCTACCGACGTCAAAACATCCGAATGAGAGGGAGCCGTGCACCACCGTCGACAGGATAAGAGACTGATACGTGCGATCCCGATACGCGGATGCATCGCGAATTTTTTTTCAAATTCCTGCGTCCATGTGCGGCCGTCGCGCGAAGTAGCGGGCGATGTCACAATTCGCCTTCTTCCGTTTTGGTGCCGCCGTCGTCCTCCTCGCCACGGCGGCTTTCGGCGCCGACTTGAACCGCGAGATGATTCTTGTGCCGCCGGACGGCGTGGCGCCGGAAGATCGCGAAATCGCCGCGTGGCAGAAGCGTGTCGGCGATGCCGGCGCACGCGACGCCGATTTTGACCGGCTCGGTTGGGCGTTCGTCGCGAAGGCGCGGCGGACGCTCGATACGGGCTACTACAAACTCGCGGAGAAAACGGCGGATGTCATGGACGCGCAGTTCGGGCCTTCGCCGGAGGCGGCGTTGTTGCGCGGGCATGTGTTTCACAACCTCCATCGCTTCGGCGAAGCGGAGACGATCGCGCGCGGCCTGGTGAAGACGCGGGCCATGCCGGAAGACTGGGCGTTGCTCAGCGACGCCTTGATGGAGCAGGGAAATCTCGCGGAGGCGATCGATGCGCTGCAGCGCTTCGTCAATCTGAAGCCCGGTGCCGAGGCCGATGCGCGCATTGCGCACCTACGTTGGCTCAAAGGCGATTTGCCGGGCGCGATTAGCGCGATGGAAGCGGCGGTGCGCGAAACAAGTCCGCGCGACGACGAGCATCTCGCGTGGATGTTGAGCCGGCTCGCCGGCTTTTGGCTGCAGCGCGGTGACCTCGCGCGGGCGCGGGCAGTTGCGACCAGCGCATTGCGCCATGTGGCGGATTTTCCTCCGGCGCTGCTCGTCATGGGCCGGATCCAACTCGCGCTGCCTGACACGGTGAGCGCGGTCGCGTCGTTCGAGGCGGCGGCAAAACGAAATCCGCTGCCGGAATACCTCTGGTGGCTCGCAGAAGCGTATCGCAGCGACGAGCAACCCAAACAGGCGGAGGCCGTGGAGCGCGACATCGTCGAGCGCGGCGATCGCGATGATCCACGGACGCTCGCGATATTCCTTGCGACGCGGCGAGATCGCGCGGCGGTGGCGTTGCGACTGGCGCGGGCCGAAATGGAGAGCCGGCGCGATCCGCTCACGCGAGACGCTTTGGCTTGGGCGTTGTTTGCGAACGGTGCGCCTGAGGAGGCGGCTAATGAAATGCGCGCGGCGTTGGCGGACGGAACGAAAGACCCGCGGCTGCTGCTGCATGCCGCGGCGATTGCGCAGGCGCTCGGCAAGGGGGACGAGGCGCAGAAATTCGCGGCCGAGTCCAAGCAAGGCGGGGCGGCGCTGTTTCCCTCGGAGCGGGTGCTGCTCGACGGGCTGTTTGCCGACGGCAGACAAGCGGCAATGCCATGCGGATCGCCTGAACGGCTCGCTCGGAGATCGAGCCCTACCTCATGAAAGCCGGCATACGCGGACGCACATTTTTCTCCCCTGAAAACAACATGAACCTACCAACCTATCTGAATGTCGCGCGGCGACTGAGTCTTGGCGTACTCGCGATCGTTTCCACTGCGCTCTCGGTGAGCGCTTCGAGTCACATGGACGCGCCGTTGATCGTGCGCGATCCCGCGGCCAACACGACGGACGTTTACGCCTTCGTCGTCCAGCGTAACGGCCAGAAATATCTCGATGTGGCGCTCGGCGTCTATCCGCACGAAGAGCCGGGCATCGGGCCGAACAAGTACAACTTCGACGACAACGTGCTGTACCAAGTATTCGTCTCGAAAGGTGCGGATCTCGCGACCGGCGCCGATTCGATCGCTTACCAGTTCCAGTTCACGACGAGTTACAAGACGCAGGATTCGATCTTGCAGAGCTACGTTGGCGTCGTCGGAGCCAATGGCGATTCGAGTCAGAACTTAACGCAGACGTATACCGTCACGAAAGTCGTGGGCAGCACGAGCACGGCACTCGGCACCGGCACCGTTCCGCCGAACAACCAAGGCGTCGCCACGCCGAAGTATAATCGCAACAACGACGGCGGCATGCCGGCGCGGGACGGCGTCGCGGACGAAACGCAGCTCGATGACTACACGCGCGGTGCGATCGCGACGCTCACGGGCGGCTATCGCGCGTTCGCCGGGCAGCGCGACGACGGCTTCTACGCGGACATTCACGCGATCTTCGATTTGCTCTCCCTGCGCAGCGGGGCGGGCAACTCGTTCGATAGCCAGGGCGGCTACAACATTCACATGATCGTGCTTGAGATTCCCGTGAGCGAACTCGGCGGCGACCAGCAGACGGTCGGTGTATATGCGACCACCAGTCGTCGCGCGTCGACCGTGTTGACCGATGGCAGCGGGTCGATCGGCGTGACGGCAACGGGCAATTGGGTGCAGGTTGGTCGCGAGGGTAATCCGCTTTTTTGTGAAGCGCTGATCGCGATCAAAGACAAAGACCTGTTCAACCGCACGAAGCCGACGAGCGACGCCACGCTCTTCAAAAAGTATTCGGATTCGCCCGAACTCGCCGCGTTGATCAATGCGCTCGTGCTCAAATCGAATGTGGCGCCGACGACCAATCGAGCGGACCTCTCGGCGATCTTCATTCCGGATTTGATCAAGGTCGACCTCTCGACCGTCGCGGCGCGACGCGGGGCAGGCGGCGCAACGAATCCGACGTTGGCGGATGACGCCGGCTTCTCGCGCATGGGAATTTTCGGCGGCGATGTGCTCGAAAGCCCGGTCGTGGGACACCCCTTCCGGTTGCCCGGCAGTGCGATCGGCGCGGATGCCACGAAGTCGTATGTACCGGGCGGTTGGCCGAACGGCCGTCGCTTCGGGGATGACGTCGTCGATATTGCGGTGACGGCAATCATCAGCGATCTGCGATCGATTCCGCTGACGATTCGTTCGGCCGATGGCATCGACAACGTGAATTCGAACGACGCCATCTACAACAAGGTCTTCCCCTATGCGGCAACCCCGCACAACGGCCGCAATTCGGCGCACAATCCGAAGACGCCGTTTTCGCCGTTACTGAATATCTCGGCCCGTGGCGTCGCGGGGACCGGCAACAATGTGCTGATCGGCGGGTTTATCGTTCGCGGCACGCAGCCGGTTCAAGTCCTGATCCGCGCGCAAGGCGCCTCCTTGGCGAATTACGGGCTCACGGGGCAGCTCGCCGATACCGTGCTCGAGTTGTACCAAGGCGGCACAATGATGCAGTCGAACGACGACTGGAAGACGGCGAGCGGAGGCAGCTCGCAACAATCTACCGTGACGGCAACGGGCTATGCGCCCGGTTCCGACAGCGACTCGGCGATCCTGGTGACGTTGCAGCCCGGGGCTTACACGACGATCGTCCGCGGCAAGAACGGCGCGAGTGGCGTCGCCATCGTCGAGGCGTTTTTGACGCAGTAGGAAACGGTCCTTTCAACGCATGTGGTTGTAGGGCGGGGTTCCGAACCCCGCCGTCGCCACTCGAGCAACCGACGGACATTGCAACGCCTAGGCGCAGACAAACCGCAGCGGCGCTCGCGGTTTCTCGTTAGGAGAACAAATCCACCGCCGTACGGCTCAGGAAGTCTTCCATGTACGCGGTGGTCGCCTTGCCCTCGATGAAGATCGGGTCGGCCATGATCGCGCGGTGGAGCGGGATCGTGGTTTTGACGCCGCGAATGAGATACTCGCTTAAGGCGCGATATGCCCGCTCCAGCGCGACCTTACGCGTCGTGCCGTAGCAGATCAGTTTCCCGATCATCGAGTCGTAGTACGGCGGAATTGTGTACCCGCTGTACACGTGCGAATCGACGCGCACGCCGTGGCCGCCGGGGGCGTAGTAAAGCCCGATCACACCCGGCGACGGCGCGAAATTGCGCGCCGGGTCCTCGGCATTGATGCGGCACTCGATGGCGTGCTTCTCGAATTTGATGTCGCCCTGGTCGAAATCGAGCTTCTCGCCATTCGCGACGCGGATCTGCTGCTTGATCAGGTCGATGCCGGTGACCTCTTCGGTCACGGGGTGTTCGACCTGAATCCGCGTGTTCATCTCGATGAAGTAATAGTTCCCCTTCGCGTCGACCAGGAACTCGATCGTGCCGGCGTTCTCGTATTCGGCGGCTTCGGCGGCCTTCACGGCGGCCTTGCCCATCTTTTTGCGCAGATCCGAGGTCAGGAAAGGCGAGGGGGACTCCTCGATGAGCTTTTGGTGGCGACGTTGGACCGAGCAATCGCGCTCGCCGAGGTGAAGCACCTTGCCGTGCGAGTCGGCAAGAATCTGGAACTCGATGTGCCGCGGCTTCTCGATGTACTTCTCGATGTAAACGGCGCCGTTGCCGAAGGCTTTTTCGGCTTCACCGCGGGCGACGTGGTATTCCTTGGCGAAGGAAACGTCGTTGTGCGCGATCCGCATGCCGCGACCGCCGCCGCCGGCCACCGCTTTGATGATGACCGGATAGCCGATGCGGCGCGCGATCTTGACCGCTTCGCTTTCGGATTCCACCGGTCCATCGGATCCGGGGACGATCGGGACGCCGGCCTTTTTCACCGTGTCCTTCGCGACGGACTTGTCGCCCATCATTTTGATGGATTTCGACTTTGGTCCGATGAACTTGATGTTACAGGACTCGCACTGCTCCGCGAATTTCGCGTTTTCGGAAAGGAAACCGTAGCCCGGATGGATCGCGTCGACGTCGGCGATTTCCGCGGCGCTAATGATCCGATCCGCGCGGAGATAGCTCTCGGAGCTCTTGTTGCCGCCGATGCAAATGGCCTCATCGGCGAGCTGGACGTGCAGCGATTGGACGTCCGCTTCCGAGTACACGGCGAGCGTCTTGATGCCGAGCTCACGACACGCCCGGACGATCCGGAGCGCGATTTCACCGCGATTCGCGATGAGGACTTTTTGAATCATGTCTCTGGAAAGGCTGAGAGCTGAGAGCTAAGAACCGAGAGCTCGGACCGCCGCAGGCGATGCCTGGACTCTCAGCTCTTAGCTCTCAGCTCTCGGCGATTGAGTTATCCCTGTTTTACCTTGAACAGCCGTTGGCCGTATTCGACCGGCTGGCCGTTCTCGACGAGGACTTCCAGGATCGTGCCCTTGGTCTCGGCCTGGATCTCGTTCATGATCTTCATCGCCTCGATGATGCAGACGACGCTGTTCTCGACGACTTTCGATCCGGTGTCCGCGAAAGGCTTACTTTCCGGCGACGCGGCGCGGTAGAACGTGCCGACCATCGGTGACTTGATGTAAGTCACGCCGGCTTCTTCTTTTGGCGCCACGGGGGCGGCTGATCCGCCAGAGACGCCCGTCGGGATGGCCATGGGCGGCGTCGTATCCGGCGCAGGGAACGGGGGCGTTGACCCCCGGCTGGTCGTGACCACCGGGAGACCATTGGTCCCCCGGCGAATCTTGAGCTTAAAACCTTCTTCCTCGACCGCGAACTCGGTGAGCTCGGAACGCTTCATGAGTTCGATGATTTGCTTAATCTGTTTCAGGTCCAAAGGCGTGCCTTGGTTGATTTAGAGGAGCCGAAAAGGTTAGTGCGAAAACAGGAGTTAGCGTTCAAAAGAATTCCCGTCGTCCAAGCAACCCCGTAATTGTCGCGCCGCTTTGCCAAATGCGGGCAGAATGCCCGAAAAACCGCAAAAGTGGCCAAAAAACACCCAAAAATGGCCCCAAAATGGCAAAAATCGGGAAGTTTTTAGGTGTTGTCGCGACGCTGTTCGATCAGCTTGCGCAGCGAACGGGTACGAAAAAAAGGCCGGAAATCGATCAACTCACCGTCACCTCAAGGCCGGAATTCGCGATTTCGAAGTCGATAAAGCGGGCGCGACGGTTGGGCGGATTTTGCTCCAGCTGGGCTCGAATTCTTGTTCCGGCCTCGGGAGTGGCGGCGCAAAGCAGCATATAACCGCCTCCACCGGCTCCTAGCAACTTGGCCTCCGCCAAATCTGGCCCGCATCGCGAGAGGATGGACTCTATTGCGGGCGTCGACGTACCCGGATCGAGCCGTTTGTTCAGTTCCCAGGACCGGCCGATGCAACGATGAATGGTGCCAGGATCGCTTTGTTGGACGGCATTGAAGAGGGCGTGGGCGTTGGCACGGATGAGCCCCAGCGTCTGGAGAGTGCTGAAGTGGGCGAGAAACATGTCGCCGACGATCTCTTTGAGGATGCCTTTCGCCAGGCGGGTGATCCCTGTGTAGTACAGCAGGAGCGTGCGGTTGGCGTAATTGGAGCCGAAAAGATGGTTCGGCAGGTAACGCACACTCGGGGCCTGTGACGGCCCCGGACTGGTTTCGACGAGCTTGATGCCGCGGAAGAGGGCGCCGGCTTGGTCCTGCCAACCGCCACCGGTGGTCAGGAGCTGTTCGACGCCAAGCACTCTATTATAGAGGCTGACTTCGTCCCAACTTAGGCTGCAGGCACGATTCAGCGCGCCGAGAATTGTAGCCGCGAGAATCGAGGAGGTGCCCAGCCCGGAGCCCTTGGGCACAGCGCTCAGAAGCGAAATCTCCAAACCCCCGCCGAAACGCTGCAGTTGCTTGCGGAGCGTTGGGCCGAGCTTGCCAGCACCGAAGTCCGGGTGAAACCCAGCCATGGCCAGCGCCGCCTTGGGCAGGCTGAAGCCGGACCGTGGGTCGCGGAAGGTGTTTAGTTCATCGTAAGTGGTGATCGTTTCCGCCGAGCCAAGGTCGATCGACTTGAGGCTCAGGATAGGGGCCGGCAACGGACGAACGAAGACCTGGATTGGCGGCTGACCGTTGAGCAGCACGGCAAGATTGAGCACCGCGCCTCCATGTTCGAGGCAGTACGGCGGCGTGTCGGTCCAACCTCCGGCGAGATCAAGCCGCACGGGACTGCGGCTCCATACGATCTGATCCTCTTTCAATGCCAGTCGAGGCCGGGAGCGACCAAACTGTTCGGAGGCAAGGACGCCTTGGCGGAGTTGAGCGTGCGCCTGCGCGGAAAAGCCGTCGCGTTTCGCCCCGTGGCTCAGCTCGGCCAGCAGCATCAGGAGGCGCGACCGATGTTCCGGCCGCACGAGCTGGGAGACGAGGGCTGGTGCGGTTTTCAGCAGCCAGCGTTTAAAGACTGCGTCGGATCGAGCGTGTTTCGCGATCGCGCGAAAATCGTGGTCGAATACCCGCGCGTCGCCTGCGACCACGGCGGCATTGAATTGCGCCATGAGGACCTCGGTGTGGCCGGCAGATTGATGGGCGAAGTAGCGATCGAAGTTGATGCGGTTTGGAATCGCGGCGGCCGACACCCACGCTCCACGGTGGAGCTGGCGAGTGATGTCGTCGGATGGATTTTCCGCAAAAAACCAGTCGAGCACCGCTTGATTGATCTGCGTCGGAGCGAGCAACGGGTAGATTGGGAGCGTGAACACGTCCGCGGTGGAGGGACCAAACCCGCGGCCTTCAAGCCAAGCAGCCGCAGGTCGGCCGCAGATCGTGCCCTCCAAGTTCGCTGCGCCTCGCAGCCGATCGTCGAGCAGGTACGGACGGAACGCATACTCCGTGACGCCGACGGGAACGATTTCGACGCATTGTTCCTGGCGGAGACGAAGTCCGGGCGCGCCGGTCGCCGCTCCCGTAACGATATTCAGCCCGTCGAGAATCCACGGGGAGTCGGTGGCCGCTCGGTCGAGCCAAACGGGGAGATTCGAGCGATTGAGGGCTGCGTCCGGCGGCGTCGCAAACGAGAAGACCTTCCGCCGCTCGATTGGCCCGCCCGCGAGTTGGTCGTACGATTCGAGTAATTGACGGCTCGAGCCGAGGTGAAAAAAACGCGCGCGATTGAGCGGCACGACGTTGGTCGTGAGTGCGGACCAGCCCAGGCGCTGCAGCGTCGCGGGCGGACGTGTTTCGGTCCCGAGCGCCGAGCCGATCTCGGTGTAGAGATCGAGGTAGGCGGGGACATTTGCCTTCTGCTTGAACTGTTGGGTCCGATCGTTCCATCCGCAGCGGCGAAACAGAAATTCGACGCCGGATGCGCTGAACAGCCATAGGCCCGTATCGACGTAAAAATCGTATTTCGCGGTGTGACGGTAGATCTCCTCGGGTTTCGGCTTTTGAAGGAAGAACGCGATGCGCTGGACGCGTGCCTCGTGATCGCCCTTCGCGGCGCCCGCCTTGGCGACGAAAAAGACGCCAAAGTGCTGCGCCACCTCCGGCTCGACCTTCATGCCGATGCCCGTGATATCCGCCCGGAGCTGCGGAATTGCTAGCGGATCGAGTTCAAGCCAGACGTCGCCGGATGCTACCATGAGAGCGCATTCGCTGCCTGCCTCGGTCAAAACCTGCTGGTAAGCAGGCAATTGAAAGTCCGCGAGGGTCTGGTCGTGCTTGCGCTCGCGCCGCGCGCCGAGCCCGGGCACGGGAATCAGGGCCTTCCCCACACTCGCGTATGCCGGGAGACGTCGGCTCTCTCCGCCAGCATGGAGTACCAGGCGCTGGGTGGCGCGTAGCCATTCCGAGAAGCGGCGGCCAGAGTTCTCCTCCAGCCACGCGCGGTGCAGCAGCGAAACCGTACCGCCGCCGCTGCCGAGCTTGAGCCCAGCAGGGTCGCTCCCGACGTAGTGGACAAGATCGCCCAGCGTCGGGCGACGGGTGCTGCGCGAGCTGCGTAGCCACGCGTCCAATTGAGGCGGCACGGACACTAAAGCTTGAGCCATCCCGGTGTCCTCACGAACTATCGTTCATCACGCAAGTTTCTTGTCGGCCGCGAGGGTCGACGGGCATGCGTATTCGGTGTTCAAATACGAAATACGGGCTCGTCTCTGCGGTCCTTTATCCGCCGCGCCGCAGGCTCCGTCCAAGAAAGTGCCGCATGATTATGGTTACGTTAATCATTAATTATAAGTGGGTAACGATTCTATCCTTACTTTGTTTGAAAAAGAACTTGAACCATTAACGCGTCATTCCATGTTCCGCGTCCCTTCACGACACGGCGCGCCAAAAACAACGGCGAGGTGGTGCCGAGAAGGAGGCGAGAGCTTCTGTTCTTTCTGCGTTTTTCTCCGAAGTTTTTCAGAAAATCTCCGGGAAAATTATTGACGGAAGGTAGTTCGAAGTTCTTGTTCAACCCTCCCAGCTCGGAACCGCTCTCGAAAGAAGGTGGCGACGATGAGTGGGGCAGCAAAACTGCGGTTCTTTCTCTCAAAACTTTTCCGAAAGATTCTGAAAAATGTTCGGAAAAAGTATTGACGGAGTGAGCGGCGAAGTTCTTCTTCGACCCTCCCAGCGCGAAGAGGCGATGAAAAATCGACCTCGACGATGAGGGGGTCGGCGAGAGAAGCGGTTCTTTCCTCAAAATTTTTTTCGAAATGTTCGGAAAAAGCATTGACGGCGAGAACAGCGAAGTTCTTGTTCGAAACCTTTCCCTAATTGGGAAGCTCTTTGAAATTTACTTTGTGCGATTGATTGGGACCCCCAATCAACAATTCAATATATAATGGTTCATCGAATTTATTCGATGACACCAGTAGTTCAGAATCACTAGGTTCAGAACTCTTTTCGGAGAGTTTGATCCTGGCTCAGAATGAACGCTGGCGGCGTGGTTAAG
>CBINOT010000054.1:0-28881 GCA_966252355.1 uncultured Opitutus sp.
TGTAGAAGCGGGCCAGGCCGTCGTCCGTGGCGCCCAAGCGCTCGGGTCCGGGAATCGCGTCGCGCCGCCCGCGTCGCCGCCACAAAAACGCCGCGAGCGCGGTGATGGCCACGGCCACGGCGACGGCGGACAAACAGAACGCCGAGAAAAATCCGTTTGGGGCCAATGCCGGCGGCGTGCCGGCCACGAACCACTTCTCGTGGGCCTGCATGGCGGTTGCGCCCGCCAGACCGACCAGCGCGGCGGCAGTCGCAGTGCAGAGGCGGCCAAAACGCGGACAACGCATAGACCGAGGATTCGATCCTGCTGGCGGCACGTCAACGGAATGAATCGATTGCTCAGCCGTCATCGACCAACCGCGGAATTGCCGCCGCAACTGCCATCCTGTAGCCACGGCTATCGCGTGCCGCCGGGAGGTCATGCCGCGACCCCTAGCCCGGTCGTACGCCATTCGGAATTCTCAAACGCGAATAGCGCCTCCACTTCGCGCCAAAGCGGACCACTGTAACGTCCCCCGCCCCGCTTACCCATATGAACGTCCCCAGCACCGCAGGCCTCAACCTGCTGATTTCGGACAAACCGGACATCGAGCGCGATGCGTTGGGCGACGCGTTCGCGCAGGGCGGCGGCGCCGTGCACCGGCTTGGTCGATTCTGGGATCCACCGTTGTTCGATCCGGCGACCGCGCGCGTCTACGCGCGGACTCGTTCTGCCTCGTGCTGCAACAGAAGCTCGGCTTCGACCTCTGCTCACCCGCTGACGATCTCTTGCTCCGATTGCCACCGCCCTTCCTTAAGCGCGAACTCACGCAGCGCATCTTAGCCGGCGCGCTGACTTCGTTGCCGGCAATTCGTGAAGCCGGTTACGCCGAAGCAATTTCGCGGCGCAGTGTATACCTCGCCGGACGAACTCGTCGCCGAATGTCGCGGCCTCCCGCAGGACACCGCGGTCTTGGTCGCTGAGCCCGTGAGGCTGATGGCGGAGGTGCGGAGCTTCGTGCTCGACAACCGAGTGCTCGACGCCGCGGTGTACGAGGGCAATGCCTCGCTGGCCGACGCGATGGGGTTTAAATCCGACCCTCCGCGTCCATGCTGATCGGCTTGTTTTTGTCATATCGCAATGTATAAGCGAGATGTAACCACTCGCTCGATGAAGCATTATTCCGCCGTCCTTGGTGTCGCGTTCTCGATCGCTGCGGCGGTCATGTCCGCCAAGCCGCCGGGCGATGTACAACGAAAGCTGAACGAGTACGTGAAGGACAAGCCGAGCGGCATTGCCGTTGCCTGGGTCGACGATGATGGCGCTGCGTTCTTCTGCGCCGGGAAGCGTTCGCTCGAGGAGTCCGCCCCGATCACGGCCGACACGGAATTCGAAATCGGCTCGGTTACCAAGGTGTTCACCGCGCTCCTGCTCGCCGAAACCGAACGTGCAGGCAAGGTCTCCCGCGACGAGCCGGTGGCAAAGTACTTGTTGCCCGCCGAGGACCCCGCCTTGCCGACGCTGCAGAAGATCACGTTCATCACTCTCGCGACGCACACCTCGGGCCTGCCGCGCATGCCGAGCAATGGGGCGGAAAAGAACGAGCTGACGGCCGACGAACTGACCGCCGCGCTCAAGACCGACGGCCCGGGTGCGCCGGCCGGGCGCGGCTACGCTTACTCGAATTTCGGCGCCGCCCTGCTGGGCAACGCGCTCGCGCGGGCGCAAGGGCAAACTTATCCCGAAGCGATTCGCATGCGCATCCTGACGCCTCTCGGGATGACGCACACCTATATACCTTCACCAGGCGACGCGCCGCGGCCCCAGTTGGCGCCCGGGCATTCGAGCGGCGAGCCGGCTCGGGCGATTCCACTCGACGGATTTGCTCCGGCCGGCGGCATCGTCAGCACGGCGCGGGACATGGCGCTGTTCTTGCAAGCGGCCTTGGGCGGAGATGCCGCACCGCTGGCGGCGGCGTTTCGCGAAACTACCCGCAGGCTGGCGCCGGTGCCGGAGATGGAAGGCTCGATTGGCCTCGCCTGGCTGCTCAGCGGCGATCCGGCGAAGCCGATCGTCTGGCACAACGGCCAGACCTCCGGCTATCACGCATTCGTCGGGTTCGACACCGGGAAGCGTCGCGGCGTCGCGGTGCTCGTCAACGAAACGTCCGGCATCGAACCCCTCGCGTTCGCTCTCCTCGGTGCGAAACCGCCGCGCACCGCAGCATCGACGGTTGCGAACGCCACCGACTACGTTGGTCGATATCCGTTGAATCCGACCTTCAGCATCAGTGTGCGGGACGAAAAGGGCGTGCTGACCGCGCAAGGCAGCGGCCAACCGCGGCTCCGATTGCGGGAAACCGCGCGAGACCGGTTCGCGCTGGTGGGCGTGCCTGCCGAAATCTCGTTCGAGCGCAATGAAGCGGGCGTCGTGCAGGCGCTTGTGCTGCATCAAAATGGCCGAGACCAACGCGCGGAGCGCAGTCCCTTGCCGCCCGAGCCGAAGGAAATTGCGGTGCCGCCGGAACTGGCGAGCGAGTACCTCGGCACCTATGATCTGCCTGCGAACCGGACGCTCACGATCAGCCTGAACAAGGACGCGCTTTTTGCGCAGTTGAGCGGCCAGCCCAAGTTCGGCATCTACGCCAGCGCGAAGGACGAGTTCTTCTACAAAGTCGTCGATGCGCATATCGCGTTCGTGCGCGATGCCAGCGGAAAAGTGACCGGCCTGACGCTGCATCAGGGTGCGTCGGTGTTGGAGGGAAAGAAGCGCTAGGCGATGCCCGTCTGGAACATCAGCCGTCAAGTACCCAGCTGAATCGGCAAATCGTGCGTGCTCGCTACAACGACGAGTCGAATTCGAAGGTCTTCGATTTTTTGTCGGGGCGGCCGAAGGTGTAAACGAAGCCGGCGAAAAAGACGCGCATCGCCCGGCGGCGCTCGATGACGTCGTGGAGCGTCGGCGTATCGATCACCACGCGGTCGCGGAGCGAATTGAACACGTCCGACACTGTGGCGACGAAAGCCAGGTTCTTGTCCACGTCATGCCGCCAGCCGAGATTCACGAACGACGCCGGCAGCCGGTAGCCTTGCGCCGTCAGCCGACGGGCCGAAAAATTCGCGTTGAGCTGCCAGACATCTCGTTTGCCGGTGCGCAGTTCGACCGAGACTTTCGCGTCGCCGGTGGTGTTCGCCGTCGTGTTCGCGAGTCCGAGATTCGAGGCATCGATCTCGGACCGATAAATCGTCGCGCTGGCGGTGACGTTGAACGGCGCGACTTGCCGGGACCAGCTGAGGTCGACGCCGTAGGCGCGTGCGTTACCGAGATTCTGCTGCGTCGTTAGGATCGCCACGGGGCTGAGCGTGGTCGTCACGGGAGTGAAGGCGTGGAGCGTGTGACGGAAGAACGCCGCGGTGGTCCAATTCACGTCGTTCGTGTGCGAGTCGAGCCCCGCTTCCAAGGAATGTGTTTCTTCGGGCCGCAGCTGTGGATTGCCCGCCCGCAGGTTGTACGGATCGTGGTAGTCCGGAAAGGGGTTCACGTCGTCGCTCGTCGGTCGCCGCAGCCGATGGCCGTAATTCACCTGGAGTTGGAGCGTGTCGTTCACTGGCCGACTGAGCTGTACGCTGGGATGAACGCGCTCGTACGCGCTCACCTCGCCGGGATGAGTGCTGGAGGCGTCCGTCGCGGCGCGCGTGTGCTCGTAGCGCAGCCCCAGCGAAGCGGTGACGGCTTTGAATTTTCGCTTCGCTTGGAAGTACAGCGCTGCGGTGCCGGTACGGTAAATGAACCGATTTGTGCGCGCGGGATCGGTGATCCAAGCGGCGAGCGCGGCGTCGAAGTTTTGACCGCGATTATCGACATCGAAGTCTTGGCCGTCATAGGCGAGCCCGCACTCGAACTTCCCGTCCTTTGTCCACGGCTGAACGTAGTCCGCTGTGAGGTGCCCGCTGGTTTCGATGTCTTCCAGGCCGAGGTACTGCCGTTCGGGCGGACGAGCCGGAAACCGAAAGAGGTCGGTATAGAAATTGTGTTTGTGCTCTTCGTGCCGCTCGGCGCGCGCCCCGACTGAGAGCTGCTCGCCCTGCCGCGGGAACGCGTGCCGATAGCGGAAGTCCGCCGCCGCCGTGAGCTGGGTTTCAGGATCGTGGCGCCGGTGGTCGAAGTCCGCGGTGGTCGCCGCTTGGTCCGCGATGATCGTCGTGGTCGTCACGTCGCGGGTGAAGCTCACCCCATTGTACGTGACCGTGCCCTGCCATTTGTCGTTGGCGGACGGCGAAAGATCGAAGCCGCTCTGGATCCGCCGGGAGAGCGGCCGCGACAGCTCGTTGTCGTGTTGCACGACGGAGATGGTCCCGCCGGAGTTCTGCCGAGAGCTGCGATGCTCGTCGCTGAGGCGAAGGCGGGCGTCGTGCCGCGCACTGAGGATCGCGAAAACATTGGCGCGGCGTCCACCGTAGTTGAGCGACCAGGCTCCGTTCTCGCGGCCGGAATCGCCGATATTCGCGCTGAACGAACCGTTCAGCCCGGGAGCGTTCTGACGCTTAAGCACAATATTGATGATGCCCGCCGCGCCGTCCGACGCATAGCGCGCGGACGGATTCGTGATTACTTCGATCCGCTCGATCGAGCTCGCGGGCAGTTGGGCGAGCGTTTCGCCCTGTCGTCCGCCGGTCGTCTGAGCGGACGGTTTTCCATCGATGAGGATCGTGACATTGTCGCTGCCGCGCAGGCTGATCCCGCCGTTGAAATCGACTTGGACCGACGGAATATTCTGCAGGAGGTCCGACGCCGAGCCGGCGACGCTCTGAATTTCTTTTCCCACGGTGTATACTTTGCCCGAAACGCTGTTGGCTTGGACATCCCGCGCCGCCTGGACGTCGACGCGCGGCAAAACGTGAGCCGGTTCAGAGGCCGGCGTGGCGGAGCCCGCGGCACGGGCGAACGGCTGAGCCGGCGCTACAATGCAGGCGAGAATCCAAAATAGATTCGTAGGGCGCCGGGCGAAGCGGAGCATTCCGCGCGACGACAGCCTCATCGCCCGGGCCTGTCACGCGAAATGTCGGCTCCGGCCTTCGCGCCACTGGACGCGTGCCGCTCGAGTTGCCGAACACGTTTTCTCAACTCGCAGGCAACCCATCTCATTTCGCGAAGGAGACACGCGAATTACTATACGGCACGCGATTCGGTTTCGAGTCGCGCGTTCCTGTCACACCGCTGCGCCCGGCGCCCTCGTGGGCCAGACGCAGTGCAACCCTAACGTTAGCTGCGATTATGAACTCTGTTCTCGGTTCGTTCCGACGCGCCATTGGCGTGTCATTTGCGCTCGCCGTTTTGGCGAGCTTTGCTCCCGCCGCCACGATCAATAGCTCCACGCCGTATCTGAACGGCGCCAACATCCCATGGAACAGCTTCGGGATGGATTTCGGCACCCACCCCAGTTGGGGCGCTGGCTACGATGCGACGTGGTGGAACAATACCTTCGCCGCGCTGAAGGCGCAAAAAATCAACGCCGCGCGCATCTGGGTGCACTGCGACGGCCGCGCTTCGCCGGAATTCAATTCGAGCGGCGACGTTACCGGTCTCGACAGCAATTTCATCCCGAATCTCCAAGACATGTTGGACAAGGCGAACGCCAACGGCGTCAAGGTCCAGCTCTGCCTCTGGTCGTTCGACATGTGCAACGACAACACGGGGAGCGCCGGCCCGTACGCGGGTAAGCACCACACCCTGATCACCAACACGACGTATCTTTCCAACTACATTACGCGCGCGCTCAACCCGATGCTTGACGGGATCGTGAGCAAGCCCGCGCTCGCGGTCATCGAAGTCATCAACGAGCCCGAGTGGGCGATCACCGAAGGCGGAGCCAGCACGACGTACAAGGTGTCGCGCGACCAAATGCGCGCCTTTGTGCAGGCCATCCGGAACGCCGTGAAAGCGAAGACCTCGAAAAACGTCACGGTCGGCTCGGCCTCCATCAAGTGGAGCACCGCCAACGGCCGCGACGGCACGGTCGGCGACTTTTGGAGCGGCCTCGGCCTGGATCACCGCGACGTGCATTATTACGATTGGATGACCGGCAGCGGCTATAACTACGATCCGTTCGCGAGCGGTCACACGCCGGCGTATTACGGCTGGGGCACGCCGGGCGTGATCGGCGAATTCGGCGCCAACGGCAATGCGCCCTATAGTTCCGTGTTGGATATGATGAACCGCGCGTACAACAACGGGTACGCGGGCCACATGCCGTGGTCCTACAAGGGCGGCGATGCCGAAGGCAGCTTCAACGACTTCAAAGCGGCGTCGTTGTCGTTCGCGAACAATCCCGGCGGCAGTGGTGGCACCACGACGTATATCCGGCTCCAAAACCGCGGCACAGGGTTGTTTGCCGACGGCATGGGTCGCACGGCCAATGGTTCGAATCTCGGCCAATACGCCAATTCCACCAGCACCAATGCGCAGTGGTCCGAGGAGTGGTCGGGCAGCTATGTGAAACTGCGCAATCGCGCCACGGGGCTGTATATCGATGGCATGGGCGCAACCGCCAACGGGGCGGTCTGCGGGCAGTGGAGCAGTAGCGCCAGCAACAACCAGCAATGGACGCAGGAGACGGTCGGCAGCTACTATCGGTATCGCAACCGCGCCACGGGCCTTTATCTCGACGGCATGGGTCGCACCGCCAATGGCTCCGACATGGGCCAATATACCGGTGGGACGAGCAACAATCAGCAGTTTGCCAAGGTCAGCCCGTAGGAACTCACGCCGCGAGGCGAGACGCAGCGGCCTCGAGTGCCACTGCTTCGCCTCGCGGTTCCGGCCTGACGTAAATCGGAAGAGCGTCGGCAGACAGACGCCCTTCCAAGACGCCTATAGGCACTCTCAAAACGTCATGACAAAAGCGCGCATTGGTTCGATATCATCTCGCTTACCCAAGAAATCGATTCTCTCGATCCTCGGGCTGGGCTTCGTTGCAGTGTCGCTCTGGGCGTCACGACCGGCGAACCCACCCCGACACGACACTTCCGCCGCGGCGCAGAGCGTCTTACGCGCTACGGAAACCACGCCCCTGCCACGGACGTTGGCCCTGACCGAGGCACCCGCGCCCGCTCGCGCCCAGCCTCCGCTCGCACAACAGATGGCCGAGCGTTTGCTCGCCGAAATTGCAACCGCGAGCGATCCCGATCGCCGCGAACAGATCGCGGGAACGGAAGCGAAGCACATTCCTCGCGCGCTCCTCGGAGGGACGCTCGCCTGGCTGCAAGCGCAACCGGCCAGCGCGGGGGTCGCGATTGCACTGCGCGGGACGATGCTGCGCTGGGCCTGGGAAGAACCCACCGGCGCCGCGGCCTGGGTCGTCGAGCACGCGCGCGGAGAATTCCGACGCGAGGCGCTCGGCATCGTCGGCGCGGGCTGGGCACACCTGAATCCCGACAGGCTCCAGCCATGGGCGGCGCGGCTGCCGCCGGCGGATCGCGATTGGGTGATGCTACATGCCGCGAGCTACTTCGGCCGCACCGATCTCCAGAAATTCGCATTGTGGCAATCGGCGGTATCGCCTTCGCCGGAACGCGACCGACTGCTCGACGACATCGCGCGGCTTTGGGTCAGCCGCTCGCCACGCGAGGTGGCGGCCTTGCTGGCCCGGACCACCGCCGAGGTCGACGCAGACTGGCGCCGCCGCCTCGCAGAAGCGCTAGCAAGCGAGTTGGCGAATACGAGGGATTCGGGCGCCGTGCCGGCAAAGTGAAGCGTCCGTGTTTCGACGTGGGCTGCGCGTCCCGCGTGTGTTTGGCGTTCTGAACGAGATCCGAACCAAGCAGCCCTCCACGTTTATTCGCGTGAATCGCGGGCAAACACGGATCGCTGATTCGATCCGATCACGATCGAGGGTACGAGCACGAGTCGGAGGAGGCGTCAGACCGGCAGTGTGAATGCGGCCACGTGTTGCGCGGTTTGCAGCGGCTGAGTCCCGGCGGCGATGTCAAGATTGAGTCCTTTGAAGCCGAGCTGGCTGCCGATCCACGACGACGCGACTGCGTCACCGACCGAAAAATGGATTGTCTGTTTCGCAATCGCATCCTGGAGCGCGGCGAGACTCGTCGTCTCTTCGAGCCGGGCATTGCCCCCGACGGCATTGATTGCGGCGACGAGCGCGGCCGAGTTCGTCGGCGACGGGCCGGGATTCACCATGCACATGACAATCACTTCGCGCCAACCCTTCACGGCATCGATGAACCGGCTGCGGGTCGATCCGACGAGGCCTGACAAATCGTAGCCGTCCCGGCCGGAATATAGAATGTTCGTATGGAGCAGGGCCGTCGGGGCGGTCCAATCGACCTCGCGAGCCTGGGCGGAGGAGCTCTGGTCGGTGCTGATGTCTGCTTGGCCCGACATCGCGAGATCGAAACGATCCGCCTTCAACCCGGCGTATAACGCATCGAACTTCGCCGCCTCCGGGTCGCCACCGGCGGACACCGTCACCTGAACCCATTCCGCCCGCAGGCCTTTGGCCGCTGTCTCTTCGGCGTATTGCTGCCGGATGATTTCCGTCAACGCGTTGCCGAGTTCCCAATCCGTGCCCCGCAGCCCGGCATTGGGCGGCCCGGCGTGATATACATATGGCGCGGCCTCGGTGTATCCGAAGCGCAAGGTGCCGCGTTCGAAGATCCGGGCCAAACGGGCATCTTTCGGCGAAATCCAAGCGCCCGCGTCGCTCGTGGGCGTGAACTTCAACGCGGTGCCGAGGTACGATGCGTAAAGCCGTTGGTAGGCGCGCGGGATCGCAAGATAGCTTTCCAACGCCACGTCGAAGAGCCGCACGAGCGAGGAGCGCTCGTATTGACTCGAACTCTCGAGCACGCGGCGAATGGCGAGCCGCGAGAAGACATGCCAGGTCGAGTTGGCGGAATTGTCCTCTTGATAGATGCCGTCGACTTGATCGCCGGCCTGATGCTCGAGGACGATTTGGGTGAAGCGAGGCACATCGAGATAGGTTTCGACGATGCTCGGAATCAGGTTTGCGCTGCTAATTGAGCCGACGACGATCGCCTTTTCGTTGCCGCACCCGGCGTCCGCGGCGTAGCGCAAACGACAATAGCCGCCATTGGGTCGAGGCTTGGTATTCCATCCGGCGCCGTCGGGATAAGGATCGAGATCGTTATAGGTGACAATCGACGTGCCATTGAGGTGATATACACCAGGGCTAAGCGAGATGATACCGGTGCCGGCGTCGAAGCGGATGCTTGAGCCTTCCTGCGCCTCGGTCTTGTTGAAGACTCGGACATTCCAGCCGGGCTGAAGCTTTTTGCGAATCGGCGAATGTTCGGCGTAAACGGCGAAATCGATCGGAAGGGCCATGGTGAGGGCGGGAGGGCCGCTGGAGGTGGTGCAAACCGGAGAGATCCGGCGTGGAGGTGCGGACGTTGGTGTGATATCAAGTCGGCGTCGAGGCCGACGCCTGTCATCATTTGGGTTTATAATAGCCTCTACAATCGTCTGATCGTCGATTGTCGGTGTCGCCGCCGCGAGGCCGAGTCGGAGGGCCGGGCCCCTCGGAGCCCAGCTACATCGAAATTCGAACCAAGGTCCGGCGGCGTCCGCAAGCCTCACGCCTTGCGGTGATGGAGGCTTCCGAGCGGCATTCGCGTAATCGCGTGATTCGCAGAAAACCCGGATTAGCGATTCGGTCCAATCACGATCAAGGGTACGATTACGAGCACGAGACGGAGGAGCGTGGCACGGGCATCTTTGCCCGTGTTCTGAACATGGGCGGGACGCCCATGCTACGTCGCCACCGCGCGGCTGAGGAGCAAGGAGGCGACGTCGCCGATCGAGTTCAGGACCTTCGCGGCGCCGGGGAACTCGGCGGCGGCCGTCAACGGCGTCGGGATGACCCAGCAATCGATCCCGGCGGCGCGCGCCGCGGCGAGTCCGCGCGGGGTATCTTCGATCGCGAGACATTCTTCGGGACGAAATCCCGCGCGCGCGATCCCAGCCAGGTAAGGGTCCGGATGCGGCTTCGAACGCGCATAATCGCCGCACGCGAGCGCGAAATCGAAAAACGAGAGAAAACCGGTCCGGCGGTGAATCGCCTCGAAATGGTGGCGATACGCGCTCGTCACGATGCCCATCGTGAAATGCGGCCGCAGCGCCATGAGCGTCTCATGCGTCCCCGGAAAAGGCAGGTGCTGCTCCTGCAGGTGCTGCTGATAACGCAGATTCCGTTTCTGCTGCAGCGCCGCGATCGTCGCTTCGTCGAGATGCCGGGCGACCGCGAGTTCGAAAATGCCGCCGGAGCTTTTCAGCCAATGCTCGAGATAGAGCGCCGGCGTGAGCTCGATGCCGACATCCAACAATGCCTCCCGGCATGCCTCGTAGTACCAGCGTTCCGTGTCCACGAGGATGCCGTCGTTGTCCCAGAGCAGAGCACGATAGCGATGCGGCAAAGTTGACATGAAGCAGGCGCAATTCCGCGCAGCGCACTCCGATTGACGAGCCGAAACGGAGTCGCCGCTGCGTGCCATTCTGAACGCAGTGAAGAATCCATAGCTCGGCCGACGCCCGTCCAGGCTGGATCCTGCGCTGCGCTCAGGATGACAGGCGGGCAGAGTCGGCGGCTGGCGTCTGGCGTTTAGCGTCTCGGGCCCTGGTCCTTGTCCTTGGTCCCTCCTGCGGTCATCCAGCCCTCCTGTCTGCTTGCGGGGTGTTCAACGAGGCGCTAAAGATCGGAGGATGTTCGAGTGGCCTGACTGGTTCTCGATTACCCCTTATTCGGCCATCGATTTGGCAGTCTTTGTCGTATGCTGCTCGCTCACGGGCGCGTTTTATCTGGTTTTTTGGAAGATCGGACGACGCCGCGTGGACCTGCTTTTCTCCACGTGCCTGCTGTTCCTTAGCGTCATGGCGTTCGGGTTCTTCATCGAGGACAATACCGAGTCCCCCTTGGTGGCCTTCCGCTGGGCGCGGATCAATTACGCGATGCTCGCGCTGTTCTCGGCGTGCTTCGTGCATTTCTGCTCCGAGCTCATCAATGACCGCCGTCCTTCGGCCAAACGCACCATCCTTGGCGTTTACCTGTGCAACTTGATCGTGGTGGCGATCATCTTCTCGCCCTACTGCTATCGCGTGCGCACGGCGCCGATCTTGCCGCGCAGCTGGACGAATATCTCGCCGGCCTTTCCCGACGCGACGATCGTGCAGGCGATCTTCGGCGCGTATTTCCTCCTGCTGACGGCCTTCACCCTGCTGAAGTTGCGGGCCGCCATCGTATCCCAGCGGATCGAGCCGGCGCTCGTGCCGCGCATCAAGCTGCTCATCGCGGGACTTTGCACCATGGGCGCCTTGCTCGTGCTGGATTTCACGCTCTATGCGGTGGCTTCGATCTGCACGGTTTCGTTTGGGCTCATCGGGTTTCTCGCCGTCTGCTTTCCCGCCGCGCTCGCGCTCGGCGAACAGATCGTCCACACGCAGCGCTTGCGCGAGGCGCTCTCGAAATACGTATCGCCGCAGGTCACGCGGGAAATCATGGAGCGCGGCTTGTTGCTGGAGGGCCGGGAATGCGAGGTCACCGCGCTGTTCGCCGACATCCGCGATTTCACACGGCTGGCGCAGGAGCTCGGCCCGAAGCAGACGACCTTGTTTTTGAGCGATTACCTCAACCGCATGACCGATGTGATTTTTCGGCACCACGGCATGCTGATCCAGACTGTGGGCGACGGCATCCTCGCGGTCTTCGGCGCCGCCGGATCGCCGGCGGAACACGAGCTGGGCGCGGTGCGCGCAGCACTCGATATGCTCGCAGCCGTCGAGGACATCAACCGCTCCGCCTTGGCCGAGGCATTGCCCGCCCCTCTTCGGATCGGCATCGGCCTGCACTCCGGCCGAGCGGTCGTCGGCAATGTCGGCGGCAAGGACCACGTCGATTACCGCGTCACCGGCAGCGTCGTGAACATCGCGTCGCGCGTCGAACGCCACACTAAAACCGCCGGCGAGGCGCTGCTCGTCAGCCACGTGACGCACGCGGAAGTCGCGGCTTACGTGGACGCGGAGCCCGCCGGCGAGGCGCCGATCCGAGGAGACGACTGGACTATTCCGGTCTTCGCGGTCCGCGGTTTGAAAACGGCCGAATACGCGGTGGAAGTCCCGGACTCGTCGGCTGACTCAGGATGGCCCAAAGCGGTGAGCTGACGCCGACGGGAAAACGCGCTTTGAGCGCGGCGGCATCGTCGCCGCTGAAAATCGGGATCGGTTTCGCGCGATGGGTCAGCTCGCGCATAGCATGGGTGATCTCGACGAAATGCGGCGGCGGCGGCGCCCCCGGCGCCCAATAGAGATTCGAGCCGGGATCGCCGGGGTGATAGGCACCAAACATGGCTGGCGCCCATTTCAGAAACATCGAGCCGTCGAAAAACTCGAGGTGCAGCGCGAGCGGCGAAACGTCGTCGACCACGTACAAGCGGTGGCGCGCCCGAGGCCGCAGGCGGGACAGCTTCGCCAGGTAAAGGCGCCAAAAGCTTTCGGCGGCGCCATAGTTTTCCGGACGAAAGCCGGTGTTGCGCAGCCACGATTGGTGCGCCGCGGGGCTGCCGATGAACACGGTGAGCTCCTCGAGTTGTTCGTGAAACGGCTCGGCCAAGTCCGGGCGGCCGACCTCGGTCGCGATCCGCTCGCGGCACTCCGCGGCCGTTTCATGCTCGAGGTTCGCGCCGACGTGGCGGAGGTCGATGACTTCGTCTGGCCGGTGCGGCGCCTGCCAAGCGATGCGCGCCCGCCGAAACACCTGGTGATTGAGGCCGACCATGCGCACGCGGCGCGCATCGCCGATCGACGACAGGTAAACCGGAATGTCCTCCCACGCCGCGCGCGCTTGAACCTCAGCCCCGAGCCCCGCACCGGCGGGATCCGCGACCAATGCCGACGCCAACGGCGCCCAGCGGGGCACCTGCCGGATCAAGTCGTAGAGGATTTCCAAACGCAGCCGCGGCGATTGTTGCCACGTCTCGCCGTCCCAGAGCGCCAACGACACGGCGTCGTGCTCAAAGGCCGCAGTGTCCAGATGCACGATGAATTTAGGACCGGCACGGCGGCATTGGATGAAGCGCAAAACGCCGCCAAAGGGATCGTCCAAGTCGGAGGGCTTGAGGCCGAACATGCTGCCGAGCCATTTATTGCCCCCTCCGTCCTTGGGGTTGTGCGTGGTCAGCCGATAGAGGCTGTGACACCAGCTATTGCGTCCGCCGCGCGCAATTTCCCGCCAGCCCGGTTCGCCGGCGCCGACGGTGCGGTCGATCGAGAGGAAGAACGCGAGCAGCGCGATCTTGCGCTCCTGCCGCGCCTGCGGCGTCCGACCGCTGCCGGCCGCAGCCCCGAGGTCGCGCGACACCCGTTCCGCCTCGGCGCCACCCGGCTGCAACCGCGCACAGGCGAGCTCGTAAAACCCGCGATGACGCTCGAAGCCAAGGGAGACCGCCGCAGTGCCGGGCCGGGGCTTGGCTCGCGGCAATTGCGCGGGACGATCCAAACGATCGCAGGAGGACGAAGCGCAGCTCTTCGAGACGGGCACGATGGGGGGGAACGAACGGGCAGAAACGGCGGGACCAGGGAAGGACATACAACGCGCGGCCGAGGGGCGGCAACCCCCGAAATGGGGCGGTTCTTGGGGCCGCCACCGTCGTATCGGGCGACAAACGTAGCGCAAGGCGTGAGCGCTTCGTGCCAGATGGCCGTCGGGACGACGGCCGCTACCTCCAATCGCCAATGGCCGTTTGCGGCTGCGCGATGCGGGCCTCGGGACGCCGGTACCAAACCGTGCCAATGAATGAAGTTCCGCGCGCAATTGCAGCTCGATTTCATCGCGGGGTTCGAAGCCCCCCCACTCCACCCGTATGATCACTGTCGACTCCACCTTCACCCGGCGTGACCGGCCGGACGACGCCAGCCTGTCCGCCATCCTGGGAACCGTGATTGTCAAATGGGACCGCTTTTACGGCGACGTCGTCCGCCATCTCGCCGAGCAAGCGTGCCCGCGGCGACCGACGCTGGTCTGCCATACGGGCGCCGATGCGCTTGCCGCGTTGCGCCGGCAGCCCATGCGGCTCGGGCTCTTCGGCCTCACGCTGCCGGACATGGACGGGCTCGATTTGTTATCGATCGTGATCGAAGAACAACTGGTGGAGCGATTGCTCGTCATCTCAGGCCGGCGGGACGAACGCGTGCGCCAAGTCCTGCGCTACAGCGGCGTTCACGGCTTGTTCGAGTGCGCCGTGGAAACGCCGGATGCGCTGGTGCCGGCGATCCAGCGCGTCGATGCGGGCGGTCACTATTTCAGCGCACATCCCGAGCGACATGCTACCGCCGCCGGGACAAGCCGGCCGGAATTGTATCGCCTGCTTTCGACGACGGAGCTGCAAGTTTTCGCGGTGATCGGAGGCGGATGCGACGATCGCGAAGCCGGGGAGCGCTTGGGCTTGAGCGCGAAGACGGTGCACTGGCACCGCCAGCGGATCATGCGCAAGCTCGGCGTGCAGACGCGAACGGAGTTGATGCTCGAGGCGCTGCAGCGCGGGATCGTGCGCGTCACGCCCGACCGCGTATTGCGGCCCGGTTTCGAGCGTACGTTGCGCGCGCGAGCCTTGGCCGAAGCGGTAAAATAGCATAGGTAGAGCCCGACCTTCGGGCGGGCCGCACCCGCGCGCGCATTCTATCGGCCGGCCCGGAGGTCCGGCCCTCCCTCCAGACATGCCATCCGGCCACGAGGTAGGGACGCCTCCGAGGCACACGGGGTTGCCGGGTGTATTCGCACTCGCGCACGCGAAATCGCCGCGGAGCTGGGAACTCAGGATGTCTCGGAGAGACGTCCCTACCCTGGGACAAATCGCTCGTCGTGCGGAAGCCGTAAGGCTTTCGTCCGAACACGAAACGCTGACGCGTTCCGCTACGTTCGCGCTCGCGGCTACGAATCGCCGCCGCCCCTCTAATTAGAGGGATATCCCTCTGTTTTGCGGGGTCAGGACGGTTTACCGGCGGGAGGAAATGCCGTGGGAGTTGAGTCGCGCCCGCACGAGCCATTCGCGCGACGCCTTCACCCATGTACCTCCTCCGCTCCTTCGTTCTGCTGCTTTTGGCAATCGCTTGTCCGCTCGCCGCGCGTGCCGATCTGGTCGCACCGCCGAGCATCGATTACGTGTCGTACCCGACCGCATGCAATGTCGGCGACACCATCACGGTCGCCGTCGGCGCGCACGCCAACGAATCGGATAACTCGGACGGCAACGACTGGAACGGCGACCGGCTCGTCATCGCGCGGGTCAACATCGAGTACGCCGCGCCCGGGGCCGATTGGGTGACCGCCTACGAATGGCTGCCCACCTGGCAGTCGCCCGCCAATGTTTCCGGTAGCTTCGTGGCGACGACGCCCGGCACTTGGTACTTCCGCGTGCGTGTCATGGACGGACGCCCTTGGTACGCGCCTTCTCCCATGGGCGAGTACGACTATTACTCGATCACGGTCGTCAGCCCGACGCCCGCGATCCAATCGGCGTTGAGCGTATCGGCGAACCAGGGACAGAACGTCAGCTACACGATCTCGGCCACCAATAGCCCGACAAGCTTCGGCGCCAGCAATCTTCCCGCAGGGCTCTCGCTCAATACCAGCAACGGCCAAATCACGGGCCGCGTCACGGCGTCCGGCACGATTTACTCGACGATCTCGGCGAGCAATGGCGCGGGCACCGACTCCAAGACCCTCACGTGGTCCATCACGCCGGCGACAATCACTCCGCAAGCGAGCGTCTCCCCCACCTGGCTTACATTCGGGCAAAGTGTCACCCTGAACCGCGCGGGCACCGCTAATTTCGGCGTCAGCTGGACCGAGAACGTCATCTGGCGCCCCGACGGGCAGCCCGTCGTTTTGGGCAACCAGGGGCTCGGGAGCCAAGGCTACCTGCCGGTCATGGCCGGCAATCACACCTACCAATTTCGCTTGGTGGACAATTACCAGAACTACGTCGACCAAGCCATCGGGTTCTCGGTCGCGAAAGCTACGCCCTCGGCCGCCTTCGCCAGCCGCACCTTCGCTCCCGCCGCCGGCGGCACGTACACCGTGACCGGCAACGATCTCAACGCCGTCTTCAGCAATCCGTATAGTGGCAACGTCGCGGCCCCGACCGGCACGGTGACCTATACGATCGTCAGCACCGGCGCGCAATTGTCGGCCGGTTCTCAACTCGCCGCCGCCACGAGCTACACCGTGCGGGCGAGCTATGCGGGCAATGCCAATTACAACGCGACGACCGTGGACGCCGTTTTCACCGTCGCGTCGTTGGCGCCGGCGATCACCTCAGCCACCAGCTGGCGCGTGCCGCAAGGCGCGGTCGTTCGGCCTTACACGATTACGGCGACCTATTCGCCGACGAGCTACAATGCGACCGGGCTGCCGGCTGGATTGAGCGTCAACACCTCGACCGGCAGCATCAGCGGCGCGCCGACGCAAGCCGGCACCTTTAACGTCACGTTGAGCGCCACGAATTCCGCCGGGACGGGCAGCCTCGGCTTATCGCTCGTCGTCGGCGCCAACGACTTGGTGCCGAATGCCTCGGTTAGCCCGACGATTTTGAAGCCTGGCGACTCCGTCACGCTGACGCGCGCCGGCACGGCGTACCTCGGCGTGAGCTGGACGGAAAACGTCATTTGGCGCCCGAACGGCACCGCGCAAAATCTCGGCAACACGGGCCTCGGCTCATCGACCTTCACGCCCGCGAGCGGCGATGGAACGTACACGTATCAATTCCGCCTCGTCGACACGCAGGAGAATTTCAAAGACCAGAACCTCACCTTTGTGGTCGACGGACAGCCCCCGTCCGTCCCCGCCGGCCTCGGTGCGACGAGCGTCGGGACCACGTCGTTCTCGCTGTCGTGGAGCGCCGCGAGCGACAATGTCGGCCTCGCCGCGTACGAGGTGAAGCGCGATAGCACGGTCCTCGGTACGACCACGAGCACGAGCTACAGCGTCACCGGGCTGACGGCGGCAACGACGTACGCGATGTCCGTGCGCGCCAAAGACACCGCCGGCAACTGGTCCGCGTGGAGCACGCCGTTGAACGTCACAACCAACATCGCGCCGCCGACGATCACCAGCGGCGGCACGGCGAGCAGCGCGTTCGGCGCGCCGTTCACGTATACGATTACGGCGACGGGCAATCCCACAAGCTACAGCGTCACGGGCACGCTGCCCACCGGTCTCTCGCTCAATACGAGCACCGGCGCCATCACCGGCGCGCCGCAGCAACCGGGTACGTTCAATGTCTCCATTGGCGCGACGAATGCCGCCGGCACAGGCACGGCCACGCTGCAAATCACCGTCGCTCCCCCAGTGACTCAGGTGACGTTGACGCCGACCGATCCCGTCATCCTCGGTACGGGCCAAACCGGAACCTTCACCGTCACCGCGAGCCACGCGACCGGCCTCAGCGAAATCGGCATCGAGGTGTGCGACGCCGCCGGTACGCCGATCAGCAATGCGGGTGGAACGGGCGTCACCGGCTACTATAGCAGTCATACCTTTACCTGGTCGTCGGCCACGGACGGCATCTATTACCTCGATGCCTATGCCTGGAATGCCGCGCGGACCGATCTGCGCCGGACGAGCACCACGGTGGTCGTCGTGGGCGCGCCGCCGGCGCAGCTGACCCTCGGCCCCACCGGACCGCTCATCGTGGCGCCGGGTGAATCGGTCACCTTCGACATCACGGCGAGCCATCCGCAATCGCTGAACGAGATCGGCATCGAGCTCTACGACTCCACCGGCACCTCGCCGGTGAGCAACGCCGGCGCGTTGAGCGTCAGCGGTCCCTATGTGCACCGCACGATCTCATGGTCGACGACGACCCCTGGCGTCTACTACGTCGGTGCGTACGAGTGGAACTCGAGCCGCACCGATCTGCGCCGCACGGGCACCGTCGCGGTCGTCGTCGGCGCGCCGCCGGCCGGCGTCATGCTCAGCCCGAACAGCCCGGTCATGGTCCAGCCCGGCGATGTCGTGACGTTCAGCGTCATCGGGCAGCACCCTGCGGGCCTCAATGAAATCGGCCTCGAATTGACCGATGCGGTGGGCACGCCGATCAGCAACGAAGGCAGCTACCCCGCCAGCGGACCGTACGTGAAGCGCGACATTCCCTGGTCCACGTCGACGCCGGGCGTGTATTATTTCGACGGCTATATCTGGAACGCGGACCGCTCCGAATTGCGCCGCACCGTGCACACGCCGGTCATCGTCGGTTCGCCGCCCGCGGCCGCCGCCGTGATCACGCCGACGACGCACATCTCCGCCGGCACCACGATCAATCTCACGGTCTTCGGCTATCAGCCGACCGGACTGAACGAAATCGGGCTGGAAGGAACGAATGCCGGCGGCACGCCGACGAGCAACGAAGGCAATGTCGCGGCGAACGGCTTGTATGCGACGCACGCGTTCACGTGGACCGCGCCCGCGGACGGCGTGTACACCTTCGACGGCTACGCGTGGAACGCGACGCGCACCGATCTCAAGCGCAGCCCCCTCCTGACGATCACGGTCGGTGCCGGCAATCCGCCCACCAATCCGCCGGATCCGCAAGATCCGACGAACCCTGGCACCGGGCTGCCCACCGACTGGCCGAACCAGGCGGGCTCAAACAACGGCAAGACCGTGGGCGGCACCGTCGGCGAACTCGGCGTCGATAAGAACGGCGCCGCGACCTACTCGATTCCGCTCTGGGTTTCGCCCGGCACGGCCGGCATGGAGCCGAAGCTCGCGCTCGGTTACAGCAGCCAAGGCGGAGCGGGGCTCCTCGGATACGGCTGGTCGCTCTCCGGCGCCAGTGCGATCACACGCGGTCCACGGACCAAAGCCATCGACGGCTATATTCATGGCGTCGATCTCACGAACCAGGACGCGTTCTACCTCGACGGTCAGCGGCTCATTCCAGTCGCCGGCGACAACGGGGTCGTGGGCGACAACGGCAGCCACGCGACGGAGTACCGGACGGAAATGGATTCGTTCGCCCGCATCGTCAGCTATGGCGTTACCGGCTCGGGCCCCGAGTGGTTCCGCGTGTGGACGAAGTCCGGCCTCATCAGCGAGTACGGCCATACGGCCGATTCCAATTTCAACCCAGCCAATGGCACCGCCTTGAGCTGGGCGGTCAACCGCATCTCGGACACGAGGGGGAATTATATCGCGTTCGAGTATGACGAAAGCACGGCTGGAGGCTGGCAGCGCTTGCGCGAGATCAAGTACACGGGCAACAGCCTCGTTGGCCTCCAGCCGTATGCGTCCGTCCACTTCGGATACGAGCCGCGCAGCGACACCACCCAAGGCTATCGCGCCGGCGTTTATCTCTCGAACGACGTTCGGCTCAAGTCGATCGAGTCGTGGGTCGGCGGGCAACGCGCGCGGTCGTACGTGCTCGACTACGACGAACGCGGCGTCAGCCGCCGTAGCGTGCTCAAGGACTTGCGCGAGATCGGCCGCGACGGCGGCGAATTTCCGCCCCTCACCTTCGATTACGACACCTCCGAAGGCGGCTGGGAATCCACGCCCGCCTTCGCTCCGCCCTATCCGCTCGGGTATAGCGCAAACGCCAAACAGACCGGCGCGGGCTTCGTCGACCTCAATGGCGACGGCCGCGTGGACTTCGTGCATAGCCTCGATGGCGTCGGTTACGCTTACCTCAACACTGGCTCGGGTTGGACGGACGCGCCGCAATTCACCCCGCCGTTGAATCTCGCGTCGTCGACCGGCGACGACACCAGCGCGCGCTTCGTCGATCTCAACGGCGACGGACTCCCCGATTTCATCTGGGCGCATTACGGCGCCGGCGGCCAGCCGACGACGACCGGCGTGCGGCTCAATACGGGCAACGGTTGGACGCCGACGCAGCAATGGGCGCCGCCCTGTGCGCTGGCGCAAGACAGTTACTCCAAATACAGCGCGCGCTTTCTCGACCTGAACGGCGACGGCCGCATCGATCTCGTCGCGCCGTTAGGCGGGATGTATCTCAACACGGGCTACGGGTGGCAGAAGCACGACGCCTACACCAACGTCGGCTACGACTGGGCCTACTACAAGGGGCGCTTTGTCGATCTGAATGGCGACGGTCTTCCTGACCTCGTCGTTTCCTACCACGGCAATGGCCAGAGCGCCAGCGATGTGCGGCTCAACACCGGCAACGGCTGGGCCCCCGCGAACAATTACCTCCTGCCGACGCTGATCGCCGACGACCAGAATCCGTCACTCGGCGCGGAGTTTGTCGACGTGAACGCGGACGGCCTCGTGGATCTCATCTGGTACCGCGAGGGCGGCGATGGCGCGCACGGGCTCGCCATCAACACGGGCAAGGGATGGAGCGTCCAGAATGACGGCAGCCTCTTTGCCGAACTGCGCTCGCCGTTCCCGCTCTCGCGCGACGGCACGACGAGCCCTGGCACGTCGTTCACGGACGTCAATGCCGACGGCTACGTCGACATGGTCATGCGCCGCGTTTTCTCGGGCGTGCGGGCCACCGCGACGAATCTCGGCACCGGTCGCGCGTGGCCCGGCGAGCCGGCCGGTTCGCCTTACTACCTGCCCGTCGATCTCTTCGTCAGCGGCCAATCGTCGCAAGGCGTCGACTTCGTGGACTTTGATGCGGATGGCGTCGTCGATATTGTGCACAAGGCGGACTCGAATCCCGGCGAAGCCTTCCGCAATCGCGCGAAGCCGGCGGATCGCTTGGTGAAGGTGACCTCGGCCTTCGGGGTATCGGCGTATGTCCAGTACGCCCCGCTCACCTCCGGCTCGGTTTACACGAAGGGCACCGGCTCGTCGTTCCCGGTGGCGGACGTCATCGCACCGATGCAGGTCGTCAGCCGCGTGGAGCACGACGACGGCGCCGGCGGCCGTTACGCCACCACCTACGCCTACGGCGAACTGCGCAGTCATGTGGAACGCGGCAGCCTTGGCTTCGGCTGGATGCGCACGCGCGACGAGCGCAACGGCATCGAATCGACCACCTGGTTCCGTCAGGACTATCCGTACATCGGCATGCCTCGCCTCGCGGAAACGCGGAAGAGCGGCGGCGGCCTGCTGAGCGAATCGAACATCACGTATGCGGAGCGGCAACTGAATCAGGGCAAAACGCGTTTCGCCTATGCCAGCCAGTCCACCGCGCGCAGCTACGAGCTCAACGGCGACCTCACGAGCGAGACGGTCACGTCGACCGACTGCGACGATTGGGGCAACGCCACCCGCGTCGCCGTCAACTCGAGCGACGGTTTCGAAAAGATCACCACGAGCACGTTCGAAAACTGGACGAAGCCCGCGACGGAGTACGACTTCGACGGCTGGCTGCCCGGCCGGTTGATGACCGCGAGCGTGGAGTCGCACGCGCCGAATGCGCCCACGCAAATCCGCAACTCGCGCTTCACCTATAATGGCAGCTCCGGCTTGCTGGAAACCGAGACGATCGAGCCTAACAACGCGGCGCTGACGGTCACCACGACGTATGGCTACGACGGTTACGGCAACAAGACCTCGTCGCGTTTGTCGGCCCCGGGCGAGACGGACCGCGTCGCCAGCACACAATACGATACACAAGGCCGGTTCCCGGTATTGTCGCTCAACGCCCTCAATCACGGCGAATCCTACGCCTATCATCCGCTCTGGGGTAAGCCCGCGTCGCAGACTGGCCCCAATCAGCTCACGACCACGTGGGACTACGATGAATTCGGCCAGGTCATCATGGAGCATCGCCCCGACGGCACGACCACGTTGACGCGGACGCGTTGGCCGTCCTCCGGCGCCGGCTATCCGGCGGGCACCGCGTATTTCGTGGAAACCCAAATCACGGGCGCGCCGCCGACTCTTGTCTGTCATGATGCCATGGGACGGGCCGTCGCCTCGTATGCCGTCAATGGCGGCGGTTCGGACGGCCAGACCAAGACCGTCGTGCAAGAGACGGAGTACGACACGATGGGACGGGCGTATCGCACCGCATTGCCGCACTTCAAAGGCGTGGCGCCTTCGCAATGGGTTCAGACCACCGCCTATGACGTTCTGAATCGTCCGCTCACGATCGTGACGCCCGACGACGAGGTAAGCGGCGGATATGTGTCGTCATCCGTCTCGTATCAGGGTCTGACGACCGAAACCATGGACGCGCTCGGTCGCGTTGAGCGCGTCGTAAAAAACACGCAAGGCCAAGTCATCCGCCGCGTGAACAACGCCGGCGCGCCGGTCGGATCGGTGGAGCGCGGCGAAGTCGCTTACACCTACGACGCCTATGGCAATCTCCTCACGACGTCCGTGCTGCGTGAAAACGGCACGTCCGTGACCACCACGCTCGAATACGACGGCCGAGGACGAAAGCGCCGGATGATCGATCCCGACATGGGCATCTGGGAATACCAATACAACGCCTTTGGCGAACTCACCTGGCAGCACGACGCGAAAGGACAGGTCGTCACGATGCAATACGACGTGCTCGGACGGCTCGTGGCCCGTACGGAAGCGGAGGGAACGACGAACTGGAACTTCGATACCGCGCCTCGCAATGGCGGCGCGTGGCTCGGTCGAGTGCACACCGTGACCGGACCGACGGAACGCGGTCGTTCCTACTCCGAGGTCTACGCGTACGACGATCTGGGCCGGCCGGCGGGCGTCACGCGCACGATCGACAACGTCAGCTACACGACGAATCAATCGTACGATGCGGTAAGCCGGCCGCTCGTGACAACCTACCCGTCCGGCTTCAAGACGAAGAATATCTACAGCCCCGTCGGTTTCCTCCGCGAAATCCGCGAGGCCAATCTCGGCTCGGGCCTCACCGGCTTCCAAGGTGAAGTCGCCGCGGGCCAGCTGTTCTGGCGCGCCGATAGTTATTCGGTCACCGGCAAGATCGATGGCAGCGTGCTCGGCAACGGCGTCACGTACGATTGCGTCATCAGCCCCGTGACGGGCCGCGTGCGGGCGATCACGGCGGGTCGCGGAGCGGGGACCGCGATCCAGTTCCATAACTATACCTACGACGCGCTCGGCCAGGTGACGCGCAAAGTCGACGGAGCGACCGGACGCGACGAAAGTTTCGGCTACGACGGACTCAACCGCCTCCAGACGCACACGATCGTCGGCGGAGCCACGGTCAGCATGGGCTACGACGCGCTGGGCAACATCACGAGCAAGTCTGACGTCGGCGGCTACACCTACGGCGGCGCGGCCCCTCACGCCGTCACCCAGGCTGGCCAGAACAACTACGGTTACGACGCGAATGGCAACATGACCGGCGGTGCGGGTCGGACGATCGAGTGGACCAGTTTCAACCAGGTGCGGAAGATCACACAGGGTGGTCTATCGACAGAGTTCTGGTTCGGCGCCGGGCACGAGCGCGTGCTGCAGCAGCACGCGAACGGCACGAAGACGATCTACGCCGGCAATAATTACGAAGTTGTGCAGGCCGGCGGGCTCACCGAGTACAAGCATTACATCGTGACGCCGCTCGGCCGGACCGCGGTGCGCACCGTGCGCAGCGATGCGAAGGTCGAGACGCGGTATTTCCACCAAGACGCCTTGGGCTCGATCTACGCGGTGACGGACGAGACGGGTGCGATCGAGAAACGCTTCGCCTTCGACGCCTGGGGCCAGCGCCTCACGACGGCAGACAGCCACCCCGCGTCCGGCGGCACGGTGTCCCGCGGCTACACCGACCACGAACACCTCACCGACTTCGGCCTCATCCACATGAACGGCCGGGTATACGATTCAACGCTGGGACGGTTTTTGAGTGCGGATCCAACGGTGGAAGATGCGGGCGATGCTCAGGCATACAATCGGTATTCGTACGTTAATAATAATCCGATGGGATTCACCGACCCTAGCGGTTACCGCAAGCTTGGTGATGTACTAAAACAGTCATTCTTTCTCGGACCCCAGATTTTGAGCGACCCAATGTACTGGTTCGCTCCGAAGACGTTCAATCAATATTACGGTCAGGCGTCGGGTATAGCCATCACGGCAGTGGTCACGTACTATGCCGGTCCCGTAGCTGGCGGCGCCGCAGGTGGTTTTTATTCGGCATTCGCAACTAGTTTATTGAATGGAGGAGGTTTAGGTGATGCGTTCAAGGCCGGACTTATAGGGGGAGGAATAGGCGGAATAACCGGCGCCATAAGTTATGGCATCGGCGATGCATTCGGATCATACGGCCAATATGGCGTTGCCGGCGAGATAGGACGTGCGGCAGCTCATGGTGTGGTGGGCGGCGCACTGGCAGAACTGGAAGGGGGTGACTTCAGACATGGATTTTATGGCAGCTTCGCCGGCTCCTTTCTAGGCGGTGCATTCAGAATAACCGGCCACGACGCCGGCGTATATGCGGCTAACATCGCAATTTCCGCCGTAATAGGTGGCACCGCTTCGGTTCTCGGAGGAGGAAAGTTTACCAACGGCGCCGTCACGGCGGCGTTTCAATACATGGCGAATGGTTGGCTCCACGACACGGTTAACCATATTCGGAAGGAAGCAAAATCCTCGGGATGGGGCTGGGCGTTTTACGATAACATTCTTTTGCCCGCTGCTCTGGGAGCTCAAGAAGGTGTCGCGGGCTTCACACATGCGATTACGTTTGGGCTCTCCGGCACTGGCGGCTTCGATCCAAACAGCGAAACATTCAGAACAGGCCGAGCCTTCGGTAAAGCGACTTTGGTCGCCGAAGCCACTCTAGTCACATTTGGTGCGCCTAGCGGCACGGCGGTTTTCTATTCCGGTCAAGTGGGTAGAATACCAGCCTGGCAGCTAGCTTCTCAATACGGATCAACCATCAGCAGTACCGTCGGTGGACAGGTCACAAATATGGTGGTTAATAGTGGCATGCGACTCGCATTTCTTTTACGAAGCCCCTATGCGGCATACCAAATCCAGCAATTGGGCTGGGGTGCTGCGTCCGCTGGTTATGCAGCCGTCAATGGCGTTTTCGCGAGTCGCATTTTTTACGTAGGCAACAACGCTCCAGGCCATTGGACAGCAATTGAACGCCCAATTCTACAATTTTTAGGACGGTATTAATGCATTCGCCGCATATGCCGATCGGCTGGCAGATAAGGTTGGCGATCCGAATCGCTCCATCGAACCGGATCTATTTTGAAGTATTCGGAAACCATTTTGTTTTTGTTTCTAAACAAAAACATGATCGGCTCGTTTACGGTCGATGCAGCTTCGAAAACGAGTCCCGGTTTTGGGACATGAGAATAGATGGAGTAACTGACCGGCAATTCTATCGAGTGCAGGCAGAAGACCTGGAACCATACCGACGCGAAATCGCGCACTATCTCGATTCCATCGAACAAGCGGGCTCTGTTGCGTTGGGAAAATCTACGAATTCGAACGCCGAGAAATAATCATCATCGCGGAATCCGGACTCACTGATATTGTTACCCTAACGCAACCACGATAACTTTCCGGAACCACGTCGGCGGGCCGGCATCCAACCGGCCTTCCTGCGATGATCCAGCTACGCTTTCCGAGGCCGTTCCGGCGTGTCCTCTCCTTCACGGTCGCCGTTCTCTTCGCCGCGCGCTCTGTCCACGCGGCGGCACCCACCCCACCGACGTCGTCCCGCGCGGCCGACGACGTGACGCGGTTGCCGGCGTTCAACGTCACGGGCGAACGACTCGAGGATTTCGGCTTCCGGGTCTCGCCGGATCTCGACCACGCGCGCTCCACCGACAAACGAAACGTCTACACTCCCGTCGTCGACGTCGTCCTACCGAATACCGCCGCGTCGAAAGCGGACTTGCGGCCCGGCGATCGCATTCTCGCCGCCGACGGCAAATCCACCGCCGCCGGTTCCATGAGCGCGACTAAATGGCGCGGCCTGCAAGAGGAGAAGTGGCGCGAAGTCACCTCCGGAAAACCGGATGTCGTCTGGACCCTCACGGTTGAAACGGCCGGATCGAAAGCCATCCGCACGCTCACGCTGCAGTTGCCGACGCCGGCCCCGCACTGGGGCGCGAGCAATTGGCGGCCGCCGGTCGGCCGCGCGCCCGCCGTCGTGCGCGAAGCCGGTCCACTCGCCCAGCGCGCGCACGACATCCTCGACCACGGGGTATGGATGATTCTGCGGCAATCGTACGTGCGGGGGTTTCAACTGCCGACCGACGCCGCCCACCCGCATTTCCTCTGCTACGAATGGACGCTGTGGGACGATTCGGTCGGGCACCGGATGTACGTCAGCCAACAGCGCGGCCGCACCGACATCGTGTTTGAAGTCATCTATCGGCAGACTGGCGGCTTGTTGTCGTTTCTGCGTCCGGTGAAGACACCCGAACAGAATCTCGCCTCGGCGACGACGCTGCACGCCGTCGACTCCGCGGCCTATCTGACCTCCCCGTCTGGCGTGCTCGAAGCGGCCTGGCGAATTCCGTACCCAACCAACAATCAGAAAGAAATTCCGCTCCGCGCCGCGAGCGCCGGATTTCAAGCCGAGGTCGACTTCTGGCTCCGCCGGGTGACGAAAACTTCGGGGCTTTGGCCCTTTGGTTTGGTCGATGCTTCAGCCCAGGTACCCTAATTCGGGCCGAGCCCATGACTCGGTAAACGACGATAACTGGCACCGGTCTCCCCAGCCGAAGCACGTCGCCCTATAGCGTGCAATGCACGTCGCCGGCTTGCACTGAAAAGTTCACGGTCGCGTCTCCGAGGTCGATCGATGTTTTAGCCGGAAAACTCCATTGTTGATCGAAATCCGAGTCGTCCCAGTCCCACTGGTTCTGAGGCGACCACGCGATGCGAACGGAACGCCCGAATTCCGTATCGGAAACATAAACCGCCATCGGCGCGGTATAGAGACTCGCCCCTTCTCCGTTCGAGACGTCCACATTCGTCGTCGCACCAATCAAGCTGCCGACGCGGTAGCCGTGCGTGTCGCCGATATCCGTCCACAAAGTCCAGGAAGGCTCGGACCAAATGGCGCAATATACTTTCGAATCGTTGCCGCACCCGAAAAGCCAGATGGAGGAACCTGCAGCGATGACCGCATTCGATCCCGTGGCATTTCTAAAGCCGCACGCCGGTTGTCCGAGTGGAACCCAATCCACCGCCCAGACGCCCTTCATGCTCCACTTGCACCACACCGCGCCGTCGGTCGTTTGCACGAACGCGCCGATGAAGTCGTTGATCCGCGCTGTCCCTAAAAAGGCTTCGATTTCGATCGCGGGCGGCTTTCCGAGGTTGGCGTCCATTTCGGATGAGACCGCGCAGCGATGACTACAAGCAAGAGGATAGTAACGCGTTGCCGACGCGGGATCGGGTCGCGCCATCGACTCCCGCCGACGCACCAAAATGTCCCCTGACGCGCCCTGCGTCATTTTCCCCTCGGCGGCAGCGCTGCAGCCGTCGACGCCGCGGGCGGTTCGACTCTCTTGGCCCGCGCCGGTCGAAGCGGCTTTCGCACGCCGACCGTCACCGTGAAAATCGCGCCCGTGGGCCCCAGGATTAACGGTTAATCAAGGAGACCCATTGCACTTTCCCGCCGACCCTGATTCAGATCCCGCGGCGGTCTTCCCCCGGCCGCCTCGCAAACAACCCCTCGTACCCGTTTCGCAACTCGCTCCGTCGATAGCGGCTGCTTTGCCGTGTCGTTCCCTTTTCACGCCTTCGCGTGAATGTCCGTAAACGTTAGCTGAACTAAATAACAACCCAACTCAGACGCCGATCGTACAAACGGCGTCACCCTACAGTATGCACACGAATAAACAGATAGTCGCGCGCCATTGGCTGATTGCCCTGGTCCTGGCCGCAGGTTCGACCCTCGCAACCTCCGCCCTCGCGGCCACCGGCGAAGTCACGCTCTCCGGCAGCACCTGGACCGGCAAAGTCGACGGTTCCACCAAATACACGGGCACGAGCATGGGCGCCGCCGTGAACGCCTGTAATGCCGCGATGAGCTCGGGCACGATCAACATCCGCAACTCCGGCAACAACACGACCCAGCTCGGCATCGGTTCCAACCGGTTCGTCAACGGCAACGGCGTGACCATCACCGGCACGAATGGCGGCAGCGCGACCGCCGTCCTCCGCTCGAACAATACCAGCAATGTCGGTGCCTCGAACATCAACATGGCCGGATCGGTGAACTGGTTCGGATTGTATTTCTCGACCTGCTCCACGCAAAACTTCAGCGCGGTCAACGGCTCCGGTGGCGGCATCGCGTACCGGATCGACAACTGCAAGGGCGGCTGGGGCGCGAGCTTCCACATCAATTCGAGCATCAATGTGAGCGGCGGCGGCAACAACGGCGTCGAAACCATGGGCATCCAGGGCAGCAGCTTTGGCACCGTGACTTCGAACGACCACTCGGGCGGCTGCGGCGTGCTGATCCAAAGCTACAACAATCTGCAAGCGAACACCGGCAGCACGGTGCTCGCGACGCGCGATTGCTACGGCTGCGGCTACGCCGGCTTCCGCACCGCGAACACGAACCGCAATCAAACGCTGACGTACGACGACGCCACGAGCTGCGGCCGCGGCTTCTTCAGCCTCACGCTGAGCGCTGATCAAACGATCACGCGCGTCAACGCCACGAGCTGCTCGGATGTCGGCTGCTGGCTGCAGAGCACGGCCAACACCCACGTTTCCGGCGGCACGATCCAGTACTGCAAATCGTGCAGCGCGATCACGACGCCGCTTTCGAACACGAATACCGTCACCGTTACCTGCCGGTAACAGCTCCTCGATCGTTTCGTTTCTCCTCTCTCGCAGCCGCCGAGTTCGCTCGGCGGCTGTTTTTTTGGCTGCGTCAGCGGGGCCTACCCTTCCAGAGATGGCGCGCGCGCCTCGCAATGAGCGACGCGGTTACCGAGTCAGGACCACGTGCGTCGCCAGCGGCGTCGGCA
>CBINOT010000055.1:0-28664 GCA_966252355.1 uncultured Opitutus sp.
GGCCACGAGCTCGATTCCCGTTGCGCCGAATACCATAGCACCTGGCACTCGGATGGCTCGCTCATCGACTTGTCGAAGCGTGCATCCTGGGTGAAACGATTGACGTCCACCGCCGGATATACGCGCGCCGATATCCTGGGCAGCTGGACGCCGCGGCTCTAAGTATTCGCCGATACCGTGGGGCGCGTGCCCCGTTCGTCGAAAGCGAAGCCCGCTGTCGTTCAGCGGGCTTTTTCATGCCCGCATCAATGCAGCTCGTAGACCTCGACCATGCCGGCGCCCGCGGATCCGGACGCGGGGCTTACAACGGCGCTGTACGCGCCGGGAGCCAGGGTCGCAACCAAGGCCGCGTCGCGGCTGCCCGCCGCGAGATCGAACGCCCCGACGGCTTTGGCCGCCGTGGCGACGTCCGCGCCATTATTACCGTCGTTCTGCCAATCGTCGTTTTGCGCGACGACCGCGCTGTCATGAAATACCCGGACCGACGGATTCGACAACACGCCGGCGACACCGTAAGCACTCAGCGCCGGCCCAATGCCGCGAATCAGGACGCGTTTCGATTCGCTGCCGGAAATGACGAAACCCGCGACGAGCGCCTTCTCGCCGGAATCGGCAAAGGCGCGCGTCGAGATATTGATCAACGGAGCGGACGCACTGCTGCCATCGGCATCGTAGATTTCCGCCATCGCCACGCCGCTGCCGCCATTCGGCACGACTTGGACGGAATAATTGCCGGGCGCGAGCGTCACGGTCATCGCCGCGTCACGGCTCCCGGCGGAAAGGCCAAAGGCGCCCACCGCGGTCCCGGTCGTGCTCACGTCGCTCCCCGACCAGTCGTCGTTTTCGCTCACGACTTTGCCCGCGCCGTCGTAGACGCGGAGCAGCGGATTGCCGACGACTTCGCCGACACCGAAACCCGAGAGCGCCGGGCCAATCGCGCGAAGCAGCATTCGCTTCGGAGCGGAGCCCGACACCACGAATCCGGCGATAAAGGAGCGGTCGGAGGCGCCGTCGCTCACGGACGCGCGAGCCGACAGATTCACCAAACGCGCGCCGCTCGACGAAACAACCGGTGCGGTCGGCGTGCTCGCGGTGGTCGGCGTGGTCGCGGTGGTCGGCGTGGCCGTTGCCAGTCCCGCATTCGATGCATTTCCCGTCGGGGTCAGATTTGGTGTCGCCGATTCCGTGACGCTCGGCGCGGAAGCGTTCGACGCGGTGGCGCTGGTGGTTGTTGGTGCAGTCGCGGACGAAGTCGAGCTGCCGGTCGTCGAGCTACCCGTGCTTGCCAGGTTGACGGTCGAAGAGCCGTTGCTCGGCTGAGCCGCGATGTTCGCGCTGGGCACATAAGTCCCGACGATGGGAAGGGCCGCACCGAGGGCGAGGCCATCGGAGTCGACCAAGCCGTCGACACCGCCGCTAGTTGACGGCTTGATCGTGGTGAAAAGCAAAATGTCGCCCGGCGTGTCGCTGCTGGTCACCCGGTACGCGAATTGAAACGTGGCGGTGCCGTTGCCGGAGACGTACGGAATCTTTCGGATCTCGCCGTTCGGGTAGGTCGAGAACTCCAGGTAAGGCGCTGCGCCGTTGAACGTGACCGCGCGATTGAACTGCACGGTAACGGTGAACACGTCGCCGGCGCGGAGCGTGCCGGTGGTTTGCTGCAACTCCGTGCACGCGGGATGGATTCGCAGCGTAATCGCCGCGGAGCCGATGCCGTAGGCGTTCGTGGCGCTCACGGGAATCATGTGAGTGCCGGGCTGGCTCGTGGGGCCCACAAACGTACCGTTCGTGAAGGTCCATTGCGCGGGCAAGGTTTCGTTGGTTTGGAAACTCGTCGGTGAACCGGTCGCCTTCAACGCGCAGGTAAACCAATCGCCTCCCTGTTGGGGCGTGCGGTACGCGTCGAAAATCAACGGCGCGTAAATCAACGGGCCCGCGGTGGGTGAAACCACCGAGATGTTCAACGTCCCGGTCACAGCACCGTCCGCGTTCGCCGCGGTGATTTTGACGGGATAGGAGCCGACCTCGTTCGGAACGCCGCTGAGCAAACCGGTGGAGGAATTGAGGGTCACCCCGGTGGGCAATCCTACCGCCGTAAAGCTCGTCGGCTCACCAGACGCGACGGCCCGATAATCGACCGAGTCGCCCAAAACGACCGCAATGGAATCCAAGCGCGAAAAGACAGGAGCCGCGGCAAATGCCGAACCAAACGAGAGCAAGCTCCCGAACAGACTGAAACCCCGCCGAAGGGACTGGTGCATGATAGTGAAACCGGAGGAGGAGGCAGGTTCTGGACAAAGCGCCGAAACGCTTCGATGGGTTACGCCCGCCTTTCGTAAACCGACGCCATCATAGACAATCGGCGGACCGCTGCGTAGTGGGTGTCGACACCAAGAAGCCCACCGCGTTGGCCCGACAAGCGCGATGGGGCCGGTTCGCGACCTGCCATGGGCGATTTTCTGTAGGACAACGCCGCCCTTTTACAGCGATCTCGCCCGCAAGATCTTCGGGATTGGCGAGCGGCTCACGCCGCGGCGGGCAAATCGATCCAGAACGTGGTTCCCTCTCCGATTTTCGACTCCACGCCCACGCTGCCCTTCATCCGTTGCACCGCACGCCTCACGATCGCCAATCCCACGCCCGTCCCCTCGTACGGCGCCGCGGCATGCAAACGCTCGAACATGCCGAAGGCGCGCGGCAACTGTTCCGGCGGAATCCCAATGCCATGATCGCGGACGAACAATCGAACCATTGCGCCCCGCCGCTCGGTCCAGATTCGGACCACCGGACGTTCGCCCGCCCGGACGAATTTCACGCCGTTACCCAGCAAATTCGTCAAGCACTGGGTTAAGTACGTCTCGTTCCCGATCACGGACAGCAAGGCACCTTCGATGCTGACGTCCGCGCGCGGTGGCTGGAACTCAGGATGCTCCCGCTGAATATCCGTGACCAGCGATTGCAGCGAAACCGGACGCAACTCGACCTTCGTCTTCGACACGCGTGTGTACGCGAGCAGATCCGAAATCAACCGATCGAGACGCGCCGCCGCTCGGCTGACCCGATCCAAATAACCGCGCTCGTCGTCGCTGAGCCGGCCATCGGCTTCTTCGACCGCCATCTCCGTAAAACTGCGAATGGTGCGCAAAGGCGCGCGCAAGTCGTGCGAAACGGAGTACGAGAACGCCTCGAGCTCCTCGATGGCTTCGTGCAACTCGGCGGTCCGCGCCTGAACGCGGCGCTCGAGTTCCTCTTCCATCCGTTTGCGATCGGTGAGATCGCGCATGATGCGGGCGTAGCCGCGGATCTCGCCGTTCTCGTGCCGCAGCACGCCGGTGTGGCTGCTGCCCCAAAAACGCGAGCCATCCTTGTGCAGGAACCATCGTTCCTCCGAGACCGAGCCGCGCGTTCGTGCCTCCGCCAGCGCCTGGGCCGGCACGTCCGCGGCGCGATCCTCCGCGACGTACAGCTCGGCGACCGGCAAGCCGATGGCCTCGGCCTCGCGCAAGCCGAGAATCCGCTGGCCGGCCTCGTTCCACGATTCGATCTTGCCGTCGAGATCGAGCGCCATGATCGCGTAATCGCGCACGCCTTCGACGAGCAGACGGAAACGCTCCTCGGTTTCGCGCGTCACCCGTTCGGCCCGGCGACGCTCTTGAATCTCCTGATGCGCCTCGCGGTACAGGAGAGCGTTCTCGACCGCGAGTCGCACGCGGGTCGCGATTTCCTCGGCCAAATGCCGGTGCTCATCGGTGAATTGACGTCCGCTGTGCATCGAGGTGCCCAGGCTGTACACGCCCCAGATTCGCCCGCGAACGACGACCGGGATATGCAGCGCGGAACGCAGCTGCAATGCACGCAACATGCGCCGCTGCGCCTCGTCGTCCGCCACGCGCTCCAGCTCGGTGTCGATCAGCTCGGTCGAAACGACCACCATTCCAGTCCGAGCGGCCAGACCGATATTATGCGGCGCGGAGATCGGCAAACGCACCCCTGCGAAAAACGTGTTCAATGCCTTCTCGGTCGCGCCATCCACATGCGCCACGGCGTCGGCCCGCAGCACCGCGTCCTCCGCCCGAAAGAGGATCGCGAGATCGGCGACGCGCGGCACGGCGAGGTACACGAGTCCGCGCGTCGTGGACTCGAACTCCATCGAGGCGATCAGGAGCTTGCCGCAATCGGCGACGAAACGAGCCGACTCCTCGGCGCGCTTGTGCGCCGTCAGCTCCGAGGTAAGCGCATACACCCCGGAGACCTCGCCCGTTTCCGTGCGATACGGCACATAGGTCGTGCCGAGGTAACGCGCCGGCAGGCCGGGGATCTGATACCAACGTTCGAACGTCACCGCTTCGCCGGCCAGCGCGCGCTTCAAATACGGTTCCAGCGCAGCGAACGTTTCTTCGCCGGCAATCTCCGCTATCTTTCGGCCAACGAGCGCGCCCGGCTCGAGGCCAAACCAGTCGGTGTACCGGCGATTGCACAGACGTAAAACACCGTCGCGGTCGATATAGGAAACGAGCGCCGGCACGGCATCCACGAGCAGCGCGAGTTCGCCTTCGCGTTCGCGAGTCGTCGCCTCGCTGGAGGCCGCCCGTTGCCGCGCCCGGTCAATGCGAAGAAAGAGGAAAGCCGCGCCGGAGGTGAGCAAAAGGCCGAAGAGCCCGGTCGTCCACGGACTGATCACACCATGCGCAAGACCCGTATACACGAACGTCCAGGACCGATCTAGCACGCGCAACGTCCGCGTGCGCGTCACGACCGCGCCCAATTGGTCCGGTACGGGTGCCGCCGATCGAAAAATCAATTCCGATTCCGCCACCATCGGACCGTCGTACAGCGTGAGCGTCGCGTAGTGCAGCAGAGTCGGGTCGACGATCGCGTGAATGAAATCGCCGGCGCGGAAGGCGGCGTAAGCAAAGCCCGCGAGTTGCTCGCGGCGGGCAGCCTCGGTCGCGGGGCGAGCGCCATCGCGATAAAACGGAAAGTAGATTAGGAAGCCGGACTGCTTGACCGAGTCGGTTTCCTGCACGAGCACGACCTTCCGCGTCGCCGCGGGCCGGCCGGTGTCGCGCGCGCGATCCATCGCCTCACGTCGCACGGCTTCCGTGTGCATGTCGAAACCGATGGCGGTACGATTTCGTGCGTCGTCGGGCTCGAGATACAGAATCGCATGGTAGTCGTCGCGAGGGAGCTCCGGCCACACGTGAAAGTCCCCCCATCCTTCCTGCCGCGCATGGGCCGTGAATGCATTCAGGTCGTTCGGCGAGATGCGACAGGACAGGCCGACGCCTTGGACGCCGAGGTAGTTCTGCGTGACTTCGATCTGCTGGAAGTAGCGGTGAAAGCGTTCGCGGGTCACCCACTTGTCGGCGGAGGCGAGCCCGGCGGCGCCGCGCAGCAACGCCACATACCCCACGAGGCGCGCATGCACATTGGCCTCGAGCGTCTCGGCTTCTTCGTCGAGCTGGCGCAGGGCCGCCCGCCGCGACCCCTCGCCCGCGATCGCGGCCGCGAGCGCGCTGAGCACGCATCCGACGAGGAAGACGCGCAGCCAAATCGGCAAACGAACCTGCCCTGGCCGAGCAACACGCATGGCGGTCGGGTGTAGACTCGCCGCCGCCCCTCCGGTTCACGCGCCCCCTTCATCGACGCCGGCCTGATCCCTGGCGGCCGTGCATCCGCCCGCCGCCGCGCCGGGCGCCGCCAGGCGCCTCTGGATGGCGCTACCCTTCGGCCCGCGCCTTCGCGTCGGCCTCGATCGCCTTGTTCAACCGGTCCAGCGTCGCACGGACGTGCGCCTTCACGGCAGGCAGCTCCGCGGCGCTGGCGACCTTCTCGTTGGCGAACAGGTAGAACTTCATCTTCGGCTCGGTCCCGCTGCCACGAGCGGCGAAGCTATAGCCGTTCGAAAGTGTCACGACGTACAGATCTTGCGCCGGGATCAACTCGCCGTCGGCGTCGTAAATCTTCTCGCGGCCGAAGTCCTGAAACTTTGCGACCGTGACGTCGCCGAATGCCTTCGGCGGCGAGCTGCGATAGGTGTCGAGGATCCGCTTGATCTTCGCGTTTCCACTCGCGCCTTCGTAATACAGATTGATCACGCCTTCCAAATAGAAGCCATAGCGGAGGAATACTTCGTCGAGAAACTCCGGCACGGTCAGCCCGCGGCTCTTCACCCACGCACACAGCTCCGCGAACATGAGGCAGGCGGAGTTGCCGTCCTTGTCGCGGAGATAGTCGTTCGGCAGATAACCGTAGCTCTCCTCGGTGCCGAACGCGTAAAACGTGCTGTGCTGCTGAAGCAGTTTCGCGCGCTGGTCGAACGCCGTCGCGTCGTAGTCGAAATTGGGCCCCATCGCGGCGCGCAGCTTCTCTTCGTAGCCGCGCATTTTCGCCGCGATCCATTTGAATCCCGTCAAAGTGTTGATCACCTTCACGCCGTGTCCGCGGCCGATGGCGTTCTGCAGCTGGGTCGTGACGAAGGTCTTGATAATCGCCACGCGGTCCGAGCCCCCGGCTGGGATCCAGCCGAGCTCCTTGTATTTCAGCAGCCGATATTCGGCGAGCAGGGCGCCGATTTGATTGCCGGTCAGCAGCTCCATCTTGCCGTCGCGATTGCGCACCGCGCAGCCCATGCGGTCGGCGTCCGGGTCGGTGGCCAGCACGACGTCGGCCTGAAGCTTGTCGGCGAGCGCGACGGCGCGCGAAAGCGCTTCGGCATTCTCGGGATTCGGCGACTTCACGGTCGGGAAACGTGCGTCGAAATCCAATTGCTCCGGCACCGGATGCACATCGCAGCCGGCGTGCACGAGGAGCGGGAGCGAATGCACCGCGCCGGTCGCGTGGATGTTGGTGTAGACGACCTTCAGCTTGGTGCGGCGAAATACCTGCGGATCCAACGCGGCCTTCGTGGCGACGCCGAGATAAGCGTCGTCCGCGTCGCGCTTGAGCGTCGTGACGCCGTCGAGATTCACCGTCAGATATTTACTCAGCTCGGCCAACGGCACGGCATTCACTTCCGCGACGATGCCCTTGTCGTGCGGCGGCACCACCTGCGCCCCGTCGTCGAAGTACGCCTTGAAGCCATTATCGTGCGGCGGATTGTGGCTGGCGGTGATCACGACGCCCGCGTGGGCCTGCAGCCAACGCACCGCAAAGCTCAGCTGAGGCGTGGGACGCGGGCCGTCGAAGATATAGGCTTCGCCGCCGAGTCGGGTCCACGTGGACGCGGCGAGCTCGCAGAAGCGGCGGGAAAAATGACGCACGTCGTGCGCAATGACGAGCCGCGGCTTGGCCGCGTTCTTTTTCCCCTCCAGGAATTTTTGGGTATAACGGAAAAGCCCGATCGTGGCCCGAATCAGCGTGAAATCGTTCAGCATGTTGCTGCCGATCGCGGCGTGCTCCGGCGCGCCTTGGGCGTTGGGCGTGCCGGTTTCCGCCGCCGTCGGCTTCACGGCGATCGTCCGGCCGCGCATCCCGCCGGTGCCGAATTCGAGATAGCGATAAAACCGGTCGTTCAACTCGCCCCACGCGCCCGACGACGTCAGCTCGGCGATGCTCGCTTCGGCCCACGCCGGCAGTTGCGCGGCGAGAAACGCGGCCACGTTTTCCGCGGCGCTCGGCAAGAGCTGGCCAGCTTTCGTTGCGGCATTGATCCGATCGAGAGTAGTCATGGTACGAAGATGAAGTGAATTAAAGTGGAGGGGGAAAATGCACCGGTAACTTGGAGGCGTCTCCGGTTGGGGACGCCTTCCGTCGATCGTTTCAATCCGGCGGCTACGCGACGGACGCCTTCAAGCCGGGACGCTCATTCCAAATACAGGCCGTCGCGCACGGCGGGTTTCGGCGATAGCTTTTTCCAAGCGTCGGCAAACGAATCTTCGTCGTAGCCGAACAAGGGCGACACCTCGACCGAAAGCGGCGGCAAACCCGTGGCGTCGGTTTCAAGCGTCGCACCGTTGCTCTTCAACCAACGCGCGAACTGCCGCAGCTGGTCGTCACGGCAGGTCTTCGGCGAATCGACGCCTTCCGCGTTCTTCACCGGCGAAAAATCGTTTTCGCGCCGCGTTTCGATCACGACCGGATTGCGGGCGAACGGCAGCGCGTCGAAGACGAACATTTCGAACTTCACACCGTTTGGCTTCTCGGGCTTCACCGGCTTCCCGCCGGCATCGACGGTCGGGATCTTTTTGTCCGCGCGATGGAACGGCAGCGCCACGCCTTCGCCGCCGGAAGCCATCCGACGGATGAATTCGCGATCGAGGATGTGAATTGCGATGCTGCCGGCGAGATAGCGCAGCCCGCCCGCCGCATCGGTTTCGCGCTGCATGGCCATCGGCAGATCGGAGTACTCGACGACGACGAGCTTGCCGTTTTGCACGCAGAAATGCCCGACCTTTTCCTCGGCGTAGGCTTTCGGCACCATCTTGCTGGACATTTCGGAACGGCGCAGGAGATGCCAGCCCACGAACTCGGGGTCGATGCTCCGCACGAGCGGGTTGTCGACCTGGAAGTAGCTGAGGGTGTCGATGCCCTCGCGTTTCATCAGACCGAGCGAACCGCTGCGCTCGAGCGCGCGCAGCGAGCCGCCATGACCGTCGGGCGACAACGCGATCGAGCTCGGCGACTCCAGAAGAATTTTGCCCTCGAAATTCACCGCCGGCATCCGGCCTTGGCGGAAAAAATGCACGCGCCCGCGATCGAGCCCGAAAAATTTGTGCTCGGTGAAGAAGGTCTCCGTCGCGACATGATTCGCGTGGCTCGTCATGATGAACCAGTGCAACGGGCGGCCGTAACGGACGCCGGCGGCGCGAATCTTTTCGGCGAAGACCTGGAAGAGCGGCTTCTGTTTTATGGGCGTGACGCGAAACGTGCCTTTCGGGCCGTCGTAGCCGAGGCGGGTGCCTTGGCCGCCCGCGACGGTGAACGCAGCCACCCGACCAAGGCGCAAGGCCTCTTCGCCGGCGGCCTTCGCCTTCGCCCACGCGTCGGCGTTGCCGCCATGCTCCGGGCGCTTTTCGTACGGCGCTGGAGCGAGCCCCTCGAGGTTCACGCCCGCCACCGCGCCTTTGGCGAGCAATGTGCGCGCGAGTCGATCTACTTCCGCGAGGTCGATCTCGGCGGCTTCGTCGAGCAGCCGACGTTGCCCCTCGGGCGGCAGCGAGTCGAAAAAGGCAAAGACTTGGCCTTGCCCGGCGCGTTGAAACGTTTCGATCAGCGGATGAGTCGTAGCCATGAAAGCGTGATTGGTAAGCGGAGAACGCGGTTGGTTCGAACGGGAGGCACGCGTTTTGGGAGCCCCGGCAAAGTCTGGCGCGCCGGCTTCATCAGTCTTCGAAGCGATAGATCAGCTCGCCCGGTTTGGCGTACTTGAGCCGCTGGCGCACGGCCCGCTCGACGAACTCCGGGTCGGTTTTCAGCCGCTCCAACATCTGCTCCTGCTCGTGCAGCCGCGCCTGGGCGGCGGCGAGCTTTTGCCGATTCGCGACCTCCATCATTTTCAGCTGCCGATATTGCGCCCGCGCGTCGAAAAACGCGGCTCCGGCCGCAATGCTTAGCGCGGCCAGCACAACGGCATATGTGACGAAAATGATACGACGCGGATTCAATGCGCAGCTTGCGATCAACGGCCACCGGTCCCCGCGAGTAAAGGACATTTCAAATCCGCGCCCCTCGGGGAAAACGCGCAATTTGGCGTGCGTTTTTTTCCTCTCACCGCCACCGTCCCGGCTTCATGTATCAGAGCTTTTACGGGTTTCGCGAGATGCCGTTCAACATCACGCCCGACCCGCGATTCCTCTACCTCAGCCCCACGCATCAGGAGGCGCTTCAGCATCTGAAATACGGCGTGCAGCAGAAGAAAGGGTTCATCGTGCTCGTCGGCGAGGTGGGCTGCGGGAAGACGACGCTCTGCCGGCGATTTCTGAACGAACTCGATCCCGCGCATTACGACACAGCGCTGATCCTCAACCCGCGCGTCACCGAAACGCAGATGTTGAAAGCGATCTTGACCGAGCTCGGCGAAACGAAGCTCGCGCGCAGCCAAGTCGACCTCGTGGCGCAGATGAACCGCGTGCTCCTGGAGCGAATCGAGAAATCGCGCGACATCGTGCTCATCATCGACGAGGCCCAAAACCTGAGCTTCGACGTGCTCGAACAGATCCGCCTCCTCTCCAATCTCGAAACCGACAAACAAAAGCTGCTCCAGATCGTGCTCATGGGGCAGCCCGAGTTGAAGGAAGTCCTCGCCCGCGACGAGTTGCGCCAGCTCCGGCAACGCATTCTGGTGCATTATGAGCTGCATCCGCTTTCGCAGAGCGACGTCGCGCAATATATTCACCATCGGCTATCGCTCGCGGGCGGCGACGGCCGCCCGCGCTTCACGCGCTGGGCGCTGCGCGCAATCCATCGCGCGAGCGGCGGAATTCCGCGCATCGTCAACAATCTCTGCGACCGCTCGCTGCTGGCGGCGTTCATTCGCGAAGCGGACGACGTCAGCTATTGGGATGTGCGGCGGGCGGTTAAAGACATGGAAACCCTGACAGATTGACGTTACCGTGTAATCCGTTCGGCATCTGCAACGATGAGTTTGATCAACGAAGCGCTGAAGAAAGCTCAGCGACGCCACGAAGGCGCCGCCGGGAGCGACGCGAACGGGCCCATCGTAAAACGGGCCCAACCGAAAAGCGCGCGCTCGATGTTGCTCATCGTTGTAGGCGGCGTCGCGCTGGTCGTCGTGTCGATTGCGCTCACGGCGTTTTGGTTGAGTCGGCCCGCGAGTTCACCGGCGATCGCGGCAGCCAAGCCCGCGGCCGTCACTCCGTCTTCGCCTGCCGCGTCGGAGAGCACGTCGCCCGCAGTGGCGGCGCCGGTGGTGACGGTTCCGGCGATCGCCGTGCCGCCCGCCGCGAGCAAGACGCCGGTCGAAACGGTGAAGCCGCATGCTTCGGAACCCAAACCCGCGGCCCGGCCGCCGACCGCGACGACGGTGCGCCCGACCCCGCCGGTTGCGACCGGGGGCGTTGCGTCATCCTCGCCTGCCCCGGTCGCGGACAAGACGCCTACTCCGCTCCCCAGTGCAAATCCGTCCGCCGCCGCGACGACCGCTGCGCCGAATTCCGTCGCGTCCGATTCGCCCGCCCCAACGGAACCCGTGGCGCCGGCGAAACCCGATGAACGGATTCACCAGTACGTCGAGGCCATCCACGTCACGGGCATTCGTTCCTCGGGCAATGAGAGCAAGGTGCTGATGAACGATCGGGTTTACCGCGTGAACGATATTGTCGATCGGACGCTCGGCATTCGGCTCACCAAAGTCTCGCCGGACAGCCTCACGTTCACCGACGCGAACGGCGTCACGTACGTGAAATATTTCTGAGCCGCGAAAAGCCGGGGCCTGGGACGTCAGGTACACCGAACTCGATCGGTCTTCGCGTTGCCGAGCGGCCGGTCAAGGCACGCGGCGGTGAATGGCAGGTGAATAACTTTCCACACGAAAGGATTGCCTTCCTGCGGCGGCGGTTCTGGCGGATTGCCAGGATTCTCCGATGGGAAAATGGGCCTTTTGCGCCGCGGGTTCCAGTCGCCACGCCATACGTCCGTCATAGGCTCGCCGCGATGAAGACGGCCCCCCTCCACTCAACCCACATCCCCGGTTTCAAAGTCGTGCCGAAGCGACAGCTCGGCGAGGTGTGTCACGGATCCCAGAGCGCCTTCTACGTGTTGCTCGGACGGCACGGCGCGCCGGAAGCTCCCCGCGAAAGCGTTTTGTTCGTGGACTACGTCGACGATTTTGTCGCCGCATGCCAGCAGCGGATCGACGAGCTCTGGCAAAAACACCGCGTGACGATTACCCACGTCGCGGTGAAGCTCGCCCGGCCCTTTCGTTCGACGCACCACGACTTGACGAAGGCGTACGAACGCGCGCTCGCCGTGCAGGAGTTGCGGCACAAATTGAATCCGCGCTTTCGCCGGCTCTGAACGGCAGGACAGCTCGTGCGGTCCGCGGGCGCCACCGCCGGGTTATTTCTTCACCCGATAGGGTACGCTGTAGACCGTCTGCTCCCAAATCAGCTTCAGCACCCCGCCGTTCGGCGTGCCCTTGTCGAGGGCGATGGTGAACTGGTCGATGTTCGCCGCGAGCGTTTCCTTCTTTAGGTCGACGCGCCCGAGTTCGCGATCGGCATGATAGGGATCGATGCCCCACTGGCCGATTTCTTGGTTCACGATCAGCTTCGCCGAGCCATCGTCGGCCGGGAGCATGAAGAGCGTGTAGGCGCCGGCCGGAACGACGAGATTACCGAGCTCGATCGGCTGTTGGGTGATGAGCGTCGTCGCTTCGTCGGCACCGAGCCGCCAGATCTTATCGTACGGCACGAGTTGTCCCCAGACTTTGCGCGGAGCGCCCGTGCGCGGATCCTTGGTGTACGGCCGCCCGTAAATGATCGTGACGCGATTGCCCTCGATGCTGCGGCTGATCGTTTCGTGCGGACTACGACGTTGCTGCGGTGCCTGAGCTACGCCGGCACTGTAGGCCGTTTGGGCGCCGTTGGCGCTGGCGGGAGCCGTGCGGGCGTCCTCGGCCCGGCAAGAAGCAAGTCCACACGCAAAGACCGTCGCTACCAGCAAGATTCGCTTCATAAGGGGTTCGCGCCGCAGCGTTCCATCTCTCGTTTCGCGCCGCGAGCAAAAAGGCGAGTCGGCCCGAGGCGCCGGCTCAATGCGCGTTCACGCGCGGCTCGTTCGGCGGGACGTTCAACCGCATCCAGTAATCGCGGATTTCGCCCGCGAGCTCCTTGAGCGCGTTCACGGTCGTGGGTTTCACCAGATAAGAGTTGGCGCCCGCGCGGTACGCATCCGCGATGTCCTTCGGCTCGGTCGACGACGTGAACACGATCACGATCAGGGAATGCAGCACGGGGTGCGCGCGAATCCAGCGCAACAGATCGAGGCCGGAGACCAACGGGAGCTTGAGATCGAGCAATACGAGCGCGGGCAAGGGGACGGACCGTTTCTTCGGATCGATCGCGTTCGATAGATACTCCATCGCCAAAGCGCCATGCGAGACACGGTGTACAGGATTCGCGAATTGCGCTTTGCGGAACGCGTTCTCGAGCAGAATCACGGAATCCTCTTCATCTTCGACGACTAGAATCGTGGGGGCATTCGTCATCGGCGCGCAGCATCAGGGTTGACTCTCAAGACGGCAAGATTTTGCGCGAGCGAGACGCGTGCCCATCGTGCAGGTCGCACGGTCGACGATGCGCGGCGAATAAATGACCACAAAAGCGAAGTCAGCGGCCGGGACGCGGCGACACGATGATGACGCTCGTGGCGTTGGCTTGCCGTGCCGCGCCCCGGTGGAGCGCGTCGGCATTTTCCTGCCACAGCGCCAGCACGACAGCGAAGACCGCCAGGATGGCGACGGTCGTCAGCGCAAGCCGGAGCAGGCTGCCAGAGTATGGGGTAAGCGCCATCATCGTACGCATGATACGACGACGCGCGTCACCTGCCATGGGGCATTGGCCCCACCCCTTCGAAGCTGCCCCGCACGACGCGGTCGCTCGGCTCGGAAATGAAGACGCCGGTCAGGAGACCGGCGTCGCAAATGTCCTGGCGTTAACGTCGAAGAACGACGTCCGACCGAGGCTTTATCCGAACAACTCGTCGGCCTTGAAGAAGCGCGCGAGTTCGGCCTTGCCGTTGTCGACGCTATCCGAGGCATGCACGACGTTCTTCATCATGTCGGTGCCGAAATCGCCGCGGATCGTGCCCTTGGCCGCCTTTTTCGAATCGGTCGGCCCGAGGAGGTCGCGGACGCGTTGGACGACATTCTCGCCTTTGAGGCCGATCATGATGACAGGCCGCGAGCTCATGAATCCCTCGATTTCCGGGTAGAACGGCTTGCTGGCAACGTGCGCGTAGTGCTCGCGCAACAAGGTCGGCGACAACCGACCCATCTTGCAGCCGATCACTTCGAAGCCCGCAGCTTCGAACCGGCTGAGCACCGTGCCAACGATGCGTTTTTCCATGCAGTCGGGCTTAAAGATAATGAAGGTTTTCTCCATATGAACGGCCCAACGTAGAGCGCCTCCGCCATTTGGAAAGCTCGGAATGCAGCGCCGCGGCTGCGATTCAACGATACTCGGCCGCGGGCCGCACAGGCAAGGGGTCCGCGCTTTGCCATGCGGTCGCGCTTCAAACCACGTCGAGTTCGCTGCGCACGGCGTCGGTGAGCCGGGCCATGCCGAGTTTTACGACGGCGTCGGTCGGGCCTTCGACGAGCAAACGGATCTTCGGCTCGGTGCCCGACCAGCGGACGAGCACGCGGCCTTTCTCGCCCAGTTCCCGCTCGAGCTGAGCGATCGCGGCACTGAGCTTCGGCAGCGATTCGAGCGGCTTCTTCTCGCGCACTTTCACCGCCGTGCTCAGTTGCGGAAACTTTTTCAATACCCGCCGTAATTCGGAAAGCGGCTTCCCGGTCGCCACCATCACTTCGATGACCTTCAACGCGGCCACGAGTCCATCGCCGGTGGGCGAGATGTCGGAACAAATGATATGGCCCGATGATTCGCCACCAAGCGTCGCACCTTCCGCCAACATTCGCTCGATGACGTAACGATCGCCGACCGCCGTGCGCAACACGCGCCCGCCGGCCGCCGAAACGGCGGCGTCCACGCCCAAATTGCTTTGGACCGTGACGACGAGCGTGCTTTGGGGAAGCGCCCCACGTTGCAGCGCATGCAACGCGAGCAACGTCAAAACCTCGTCGCCATCCAGGACCTCGCCGCGTTCGTCGCAGAGAATACAGCGATCGCCGTCGCCATCGTGGGCGATCCCCAAGCGCGCATGTTCCGCGTGCACCCGCGCCGCGAGTTTTTCGGGATGTTCGCTGCCGACGCCGGCATTGATGTTGCGCCCGTCGGGAGCGTCGCCGAGGCCGACGACTTCGGCGCCCAGCGCGCGCAAAACGGACGGCGAGGTCATGCAGGTCGCGCCATTCGCCGTGTCGAGGACGATGCGCCAGCCGCGCAAGGCGTGCGCTGGCAGCAAGCTGGTCATCGCCGCCAGATAATCCACCACGCCATCGATCGCCTCGAACGTGGCGGACGCGCCCACCGCGGCGGTCGGCAGCGCATGTTCGATCTGCAATTCCTCGTCGTCGGTCAGCTTCACGCCACTCCCGCCGAAAAATTTAATGCCGTTATCGTCGGCCGGATTGTGCGACGCGGTGATCACGACCCCAAGGGCCGCGCGTTGCGCTCGCACCGCCCGCGAAACCGCCGGCGTCGGCAAGATACCCAAAGAGATCGGCTCGGCGCCGCCGGCGGCGAGCCCCCGCGCCACCGCGGCCTCGAGCGCCGCGCCCGAGAAGCGAGTATCTCGCCCGATCAATACCTTGGTATTCCCGGAGGCGACATCGGCCGCGCCCGGGCGCTGTTTGGCCATCGAGGCGCGCAGCCACGTCGCCGCGGCATAGCCGAGTCGCGCGGCAAAATCTTCATTGATGACGGGCCCGCCATATGGGCCGCGAACGCCATCGGTGCCGAAGTATTTCCTGCTCATGCAGCAAAAGGTAGGGCCCGATGTCCGAGCGGGCCGCAAATGTTTTCGCACGGTATCGCCCGCGCGCCGATGGGGCACTACCCCACCGTGGCGTTGCTCCGCTCGCGCCGCTGGTAATCGCTCAGGGCGTCGAGCGGTAGAAGTCGCGCGTCGCGGCGATTTTCTTCTGGACCGCACCGCCGAGCAGCAAGTCGCGCGCAGGCGCGATGCCCTCGCGCACGCTCGGCACTTTTCCCACGATCCACAACGCGACCGCGGCATTCAGCGCGATCGTATCGGCGAGTCCCGCGGGGCCCCGACCGGCGAGCAGGGCTTCGACGATCGCGAGATTGGCCGGCAAATCGCCGCCGACCAGATCGGAAAACGGCGAAACCGGCAGACCGAATTCGGTTGCGCGCCACTCGCCGTCGATGGCCTGCAAGCGCCCGAAGCCGCGAACGCGATTCGGAGTGGCGGTCGTGAGCTCGTCGATCCCGCGGTCGGCGGCGATCACGCCGTGCACCGCCAAACCGCCGGTCGCACCGAGTTCGTGCAATGCCGCCGCGAGTTTGGGCACATACGCCGCCGAGAACGAGCCCAGCAACACGTGCGCGGGGCGTCCCGGATTGATGAGAGGACCGAGGATGTTGAAGACCGTGCGCTGCCCTTTCGCGGCCAGAGCCTTTCGGACCGGCGCGATATGCTTGAACGTCGGATGATAAGCCGGGGCGAAAAAGAACACGAAGCCGAGTTCGTCCAATGCGCGCCGCAGCTTTTCCGGACTCGCTTCGAGGTCGACGCCGAGCGCCGCAAGCAAGTCGGCGCTGCCGCATTTCGACGTGATCCCGCGATTGCCATGCTTCATCACCGTCACGCCCGCGCTCGCCAGAACGAGGACGACAAGACTCGACACGTTGAAGCCGCCCGCGTGATCGCCGCCAGTGCCGACAATGTCGATCGCGTTCGGCGCCCATTGACCGACGCCCGGATCGACGGCCCGGCGGCGAAACGACGCCGCGAAGGCCGCGATTTCCGCGGGAGTCTCGCCTTTCGCGGCGAGGGCGGTGAGGAATGCGCCCTTGGTCTCCTCGCTCACCTCGCCGGCCGCCAGGGCATTCGCGGCCGCCTCGACCTGCGCAGTCGTGAGATCGCGGCCAGCGGCAAGTTGCGCCGTAAGTTCGGGGAGCGTGGACATGGCGGAGCCGACTAGCAGCATAAACGGCGGCGCTGGGCGCAAGAACGAATCGGCGGCGTCAGCACCACGGGGAAAAACAATTGCGCCGTCGCGCCAAAGCTGAAACCAAGCCGCCGTGCGCAATTTCTCCTTTGTCTTCCTCCTCATGGCATTCGCTTTGCCGGTCGTCGCACAGCCGGCCCGGAATGCGGCGGCGATCCCGATCGCGGCGCCCGCCGCGGAGTTGAGCGCAGCGGATGCGATCATTCTCGGCGTGATCGAAGGCGTCACCGAATACCTGCCGATTTCATCCACCGGACATCTCATCGTCGCGAGCCGGCTGCTCGGTTTGGAATCGGAAACGCCGCTCGTCGGTCGCGATGGCCAGCCGTTATGGTACAAAAAACCTTCGCCTAAACACCCGCACGGCGAACCGCTGACGCTCAAGCTCGCCGCCGATACGTACAGCGTGGTGATCCAATTTGGCGCCATTGCCGCCGTGGCGGTGCTGTATTGGTCGCAGGTGCTCGCGATGCTTCGGGGGTTGATTGGCCGAGATCCGGCCGGTCGCCAATTATTGGTGAATGTGCTGATCGCCTTCGTGCCGGCGGCCGTACTTGGCTTCCTGCTGCACGACTGGATCGACGCCAATCTCTTCTCGCCGGGCGCGGTGATCGTCGCGCTCATTGCCGGTGCGATCCTGATGTTTTTCGCGGAAGCCTGGCGCCGGAAACACGCCCGCGCCGCGGGCGGGCAGAACGTGAACGACCTCTCGCCGCGATGCGCGGTTGGCATCGGCGCCCTGCAATGCTTGGCGCTATGGCCCGGCACCAGCCGCTCGATGACCACGATCGTGGGCGGCTATTTTGCCGGCCTCGATCCGCGCCGCGCCGCGGAGTTCAGCTTCATCCTCGGCTTCGTGACGCTGAGCGCCGCCACGCTGTACAAGAGCTACAAGAGCGGCGCGGCGATGATTCAGGTTTTCGGATGGCCGCACGTCTTGCTCGGCTGTGTCGTGGCCACGGTCGTGGCCGTGGTTTGCGTGCGATTTCTCGTTCGCTGGCTGACGCGACACGGGCTCGGGATTTTCGGCTGGTACCGCATTGCCTTGGCACTCGTGCTCGCGGCGGTCTTTTACCTCTGAAATCGAGCGGCGATTATGACGCTTGACGCGTCGAAAGCCCGCCCTTTACTCCGACCCTTTCACCAGTATCGCGGGCTTTCCCAACGGAGCGCACGCATTCAAAAACTTCCTCCCATGGCCAATCCGAAACGCAAGCAATCCAAACGCCGCAGCGCCAATCGCCGCGCCGCTAACGCCTTCAAGGCGCCTGAGTTCGCGAAGGATCCGACCGATGGCAGTGCGTTTCGTCCGCATCGCGTGAATCCGAAAAACGGCCTGTATCGCGGTCGTCAGGTTCTGAACGTTTCGGTCTGAGGCTAAGGGCCTCCTCCCGCTGCCATCCCCTGCGATGGTCACCCATACCGCATCCGCGGGCCGTATTGCGGTTGATGCCATGGGCGGCGATCTCGGCCCGGCCGAAGTCGTCGCCGCGGTTAAGCTCGCGTTGCATCAATATCACGCGCTGAACCCGGTCACCTTGGTCGGGGATCAAGCCGTGCTCGAGCCGCTGATTCGCGACGCTGGGTTGCAGCGCAGCGCGCGCATCGCCATCCACCACGCCTCGGAAGTCGTCACGATGGACGACAAGCCGCTGATGGCGCTGAAGAAGAAAAAGGATTCTTCGATGGTGCGGGCCATCGAGCTGGTGAAGAATGGCGAAGCCAGCGTGGTCGTCAGTTGTGGCAACACCGGCGCTTTGATGGCCGGCGGCACCCTGCGGCTCCGGACCATGGAAGGCATCGCACGTCCCGCGCTCGGCGCCATTTGCCCGCGGCAAGGCGGCCATTTCGTGTTGATCGACGCGGGGGCGAACCCGGAAGCCAAGCCGGAGCATCTCGTCCACAACGCGATTCTCGGCAGCCATTATTGCCGCGTCATGCTGGGCGTGAAATCGCCGCGCATCGGGCTGATGACGATCGGCACCGAGGAAGGCAAGGGCAACGCGATGATCGGCGAAACCAACGACATGCTGCGCCGCATCGGCCCGCTCATCAATTACACCGGCCCGATCGAGGGCTTCAACGTGTTCACCAAGCACGACGACTTCGAACCGGTCGACGTCGTGGTGTGCGACGGTTTCGTCGGCAACATCATGCTCAAAAGCTGGGAATCGCTGGTCAACTTCTTCAAATCGATGCTGAAGGAGGAACTGCACGCGAACCCCATCCGGTACACCGGCGCCGTGCTTTCCAAAGGCGCGTTCGACGCCTTCAAGGAACGGGTGAATCCCGACCGCTACAGCGGCGCGCCCTTGCTCGGGCTCAACGGCAACATTCTCAAGGCGCACGGCTCGTCGAATCGGCGCGCCATCAAAAGCGCGATTCATGCGGCGAACGAAATCATCAAGGCCGACATGAACCAGCACATCGAAGCGGATATCGCCCGCGCCAACGAGCGGCTAGCCTAACCGGTGCTCAGCTGATGCGCTGCGGCGACAACGCCGCGGCCGCCCTCCCCCACTCATGCTCAATCGTTCCACGGTCATTCTCGGCACCGGCGCTTATGCCCCGGCGCGCGTGATGACGAATGATGATCTCGCCCGCATCGTCGACACCTCGGACGAATGGATTCGCACGCGCAGCGGGATTCGCGAACGGCGCATCGCGGCCATCGACGAATCGGCGTCCGACATGGGCGCCGCCGCGGCACGCCAGGCGATCGAGAACGCCGGCATCGACGTGGGCGAAATCGATCTGCTGATCGTCGCAACCGTCACTCCCGATCTGCCCATGCCCGCGACCGCGTGCATCGTCCAGCACAAGCTCGGGGTGCGGACCGACGCGGCATGTTTCGACCTGAATGCGGCGTGCTCCGGTTTCATCTACGCGCTCGATACCGCGTGCGCGATGCTCACCTCGGGCCGCTACAAGAAGGCGCTCGTGATCGGCGTCGAAAAGCTATCGGCGGTCGTCGACTGGCAAGATCGCACCACGTGCGTGCTTTTCGGCGACGGGGCCGGCGCGACCGTGATCGGTCTCTCCGACGAACGCGACCGCGGGCTGTTGGGCACCCGGCTCGGCGCTTACGGCGACAGCGTCGACCTGCTGTACATCCCGCGCAACGGCACGAAGCCGGTGCCCGAGATCGAGGCCGTGCACAGTCACGGACATTGCATCAAGATGAAGGGCAAAGAAGTGTTCAAAATCGCGGTCCGCGCCATGGAGGAGGCGGCGCGCGATATTTTGGAACAACATCACATACGGGCGGATCAGATTTCGCTCGTGATCCCGCATCAGGCAAATCTCCGGATCATCGAAGCCATTTCCCAGTATCTCGAGCTCCCCATGGATCGTTTCTTCGTCAACGTCGATCGTTACGGCAACACGTCGGCCGCTTCGATTCCGATCGCGCTGGACGAAGCGCAACGGGCCGGCCGCATTCGCCGCGGCGATTTGATCCTGCTCGTCGCGTTCGGGGCGGGCTTGACCTACGGAAGTGCGCTGATTCGCTGGTGACCTCTTTTCGAAGTGAAAGTGACGGTGAACGCGCTCGCGGGCGGACTGCCCTCGTTCCCACCCCCACTCCGCTTTGACCCTCGGCTCCACTTTCACCTTTTCTCTTACTTTCCACTCTCCAGATGCGTTTTACCTCCGGCCGCACGTTTCGTGTCCTCTCGGTGTTGATCTCAGCCGCTTGGCTGTCCGCGGCCGCGGTCCGCGCCGATCTCGTCTGGAGCCAGTCGAGCGGCTGGCGGGTTGAAGGCGGAGCCCTCTCCGGCCTGGCCGGCGCGGAAGGACGCAAAGCGCTCGACATCATGAATCGCGCCCGGGCCGATGAAGAGGCCGGCCACCTTCGGTCCGCAATCAGCGCTTACACGAACGTCGGCAAGCGGTACCCCAATTCGATTTATGCGCCCGAGGCGCTCTATCGCGCCGCGCGACTCGCCACGAAACGCCACGACTACAACAAGGCCTTCGACAGCTATCAGCAGGTTCTCGGGCGCTACCCGAACACGCCGCGCTTCAACGAAATCGTCGGCGAACAGTATCGCATCGCCAGCGCCCTCCTCGACGGCGCGCGCGGTCGCATGATGTGGGGCTTGCTGCCAGGCTTCAAACAACGGGAAAAGGCCATCGAGTATTTCGAGATCATCTTGGCCAATGCGCCTTACAGCGATTACGCGCCGCTGGCGTTGATGAACATCGCGCGCGGCCACAATTATCTGAAGCAGACCGAGGAGGCGATCGACGCGCTCGACCGGATGATCAACAACTATCCGCAAAGCATCCTCACGCCCGACGCCTATTTGAAGCTCGCGCAAACGCACGCCAAGCTCGTCGACGGCCCGTATTACGATCAGGCGTCCACCAAGGAATCGATCACCTACTTCACCGATTTCATGCTGCTTTACCCGAGCGATACCAACATCGCTTCGGCGGAAAAGGGGCTCGATCAGATGAAGACGATGCTGGCCGAGAGCAAAATCAAGATCGGCGACTTTTACTTCTACAAACGCGACAACTACAAAGCCGCCCGCGTGTTTTACAACGAAGCAATCACGGCTTATCCCGAGTCCGCCATCGCGACTCGCGCCAAAGCCAAGCTTGCCGAAGTCGAAGTCAAGGCGGCGCGCAATGCGCCGCAGGCTCCGGGCGCGCCGGCGCCGGTGAAGAAAAAGCGCTTCTGGCTGTTCTGATCTCGAGGAGCGCGGGCGCCTCGCCCGCTCCTGCGCTGCGACCACGCCATGGCTCCGACAACTCTCACGCCACGAACGGCGGTTCACGTTTTTCTGGCCCTGTGCCTCTCGGCGTTCGTGTGGTCGTCCCTCGGCTGCGCGCACTATCGACTCGGCAGTGGCGGCGTTCCGTCGTTCCGGACACTTTACGTCGAGCCGGTCGCCAACAAGACGATGTTGCCCCAAGCGCGCGAGATCGTCACCACGCGTCTGCGGGAAGCGTTCGTCCGCGATGGGCGGGTCGCGCTGGCCAACTCGGCGAGCGAAGCCGAAGCGACCCTCGTCGTCACGATCGCCGATTACCATCGCGACGTTGCCGCGGTGCGTGAAGGCGATACCGGACTCGCGCGCAAATTCGACCTTGTGCTTGGTGTCGATTGCACGCTTCGCCAACGCGACGGCAAAGTGCTCTTCGAAAATCGACGGATCAACGCCAAGCGCGAAGCGTTCACCGACGGCGGCCAACTGCAGGCGGAGTATCAAACGGTGCCGCTGCTCGCGGAGGCGTTGGCGACGAAAGTCACGCACGCCGCCTTGGACGTGTGGTGAGGTTCGTCGGCGCCGTGGCATTCGCGTAGGTGCGACGTGTAGGCTCGCGGCGCGGGGGCGCCGTCCACGGGCGGGACGCCCGTGCCACGTTGGACTCGAGCTAAGAACCATGCCGGCGATTCAGTCTTGCGCCGCTCGGCCCGGTACTTGCTCCTAATCGGGCAGCCATGACCTCGCTCCCCGCTCCGCTGCTCAACCCATCGTTGCTCGCCGGCGATCACGCCAATCTCGCGGCCAGTGCGCGGGTCGTCGCCGACCATGGTTTACCCTGGCTGCATTGCGATATCATGGACGCGCATTTCGTCCCGAACCTTTCGTTCGGCCCGGAAACGCTCGCCGCGCTGCGACGCGCCGGCATCGCGCTTTTTTTCGACACCCATCTCATGCTCGACGAGCCGCAGCGGTACGTTGAACCGTTCGCGAAGGCCGGCGCGAATTTGATCAGCATCCACATCGAGCCGCAGTACGACCACGCCGCCACCCTCGCCGGCATTCGGGCGCTGGGCTGCCAATGCGGTATCGTGCTCAATCCCGGCACGCCCGCGGAGGCGGTCAAACCTCTGCTCCCGCTCGTCGACCTTGTCTTGGTGATGACGGTGCAGCCGGGATTCGGCGGACAGGCGTTTCGGCGCGACATGCTGCCGAAACTGCAGCAGATCGACGCCTGGCGCCGCGCGGGCGGACACCGCTTCCGCCTGGAAGTCGACGGGGGCATCGACGTCACGACCGGCGCCGAATGCCGGCGCGCGGGAGCCGATACCTTTGTGGCGGGCACCTCGTTTTTCCGCGCGAACGACAAGCCCGCCTTCGTTCAAGCCTTCGCCAGTTTGGCATAGCACAGGCGCACGATCAGCGGACGGGGCCACTCACTGTTTGGAGCGCGCTGCGCCGCAATCGAAGCGAGTTTGCTCACGGACCCGCGGATGAAACGGAATTCCGCGTCACTCGTGCGCCCTTGTAGGTTTCGTTCGCTCGATCGGCGATCGGACCTATCCGACATCCAGGTTGAGTTCGCGCGGGCTCCCGACCTGCACGACGCGGCCCTCATGCAAAATTGCCATGCCGTCGGCGATCGAAAGCGCCTCCTGCCAATCGTGCGTCACGTAAATCGTCGTTAGATTGAACTCCTTGCATACGCGGCGAATTTCCGTGCGCATGTCCCGGCGGAGCTTGGCATCGAGATGCGAAAGCGGCTCGTCGAGCAAGAGGCAACGCGGACGAATCACCAGGGCGCGCGCCAGCGCGACGCGCTGTTGCTGACCGCCGGAGAGTTCGTGGGGGCGGCGGTCGCCCAAACCCGCCATATGTACCGACGCCAATGCTGCATCGACGCGCCGTCGGATTTCCTCGCGGGATATCCTTCGTTCCTCGAGACCGAACGCGACGTTCTGGGCGACGCTCATATGCGGGAAGAGGGCATGACTTTGAAACATCATCCCGGCATTCCGGCGATGCGGGGCTAACGCGGTGACGTCTTCGTCGTCAAAAGAGACGGTTCCCTCATCGGGCACGTGAAAACCGGCGAGCGTCCGCAGCAAGGTCGTCTTCCCCGAACCGCTCGGACCCCAGAGAAAAAACAACTCGCCCGCGGCGATGCTGAGATCAACCCGGTCTAACGCCGTCACCGCGCCAAAACGTTTCGAAAGTTGCTGAATGCGGATCGCGGTCATGCGGGAGCACGTGCGGCCGAAGCAAGATTCGGCCGCCGGGGTAGTCAAAGGCAAAGCAGCCCCAGCCGCGCCCTCCCTGCGGCGTGGCGCGGAAGGGTTGATTCGGACGAGGACCTTTGTCTCGCTGGCGAAAGCCATGTCCGTCCCGAAAAAGCCCGTCATCCATCCCGACCTTGCCGAAGTGCTCTTCACGGAAGCGCAGATCAAGGCGCGGGTGAAATCGCTGGCGGCCGAAATCAAAGCCGTCGTCGGCGAGGGCGAGTTCACGATCGTGTCGTTGATCAACGGCGCGGTGATGTTCACGGCGGATCTGATGCGCGAGATCGACAACCCCGTCCGGCTCGATTGCATCCGTGTTTCGAGCTACGGGGCGAAGACGAAATCCATTGGGACGCCGCAGGTGATCTACAGCCTCACGCTCGACATCAAGAATCGGCACGTCGTGCTGATCGACGACATCCTCGACACCGGCAAGACCCTCGCGCTCGTGAGCAAGCTCATCCGCGATCTCCACCCGGCCAGCCTTCGCACCTGCGTGCTGCTCGACAAAAAAGAGCGGCGCGAAGTGGAGATCGAGGCGGACTTCGTCGGTTTCGATATTCCCAACAAGTTCGTGGTCGGGTATGGCCTCGATTACGCGGAACGCTATCGCAACTTGCCATGCATCGGCGTGCTGAAGCCTGAGCTGCAAAATTCGGCGGTTTGGGCCTCGGGCTGAGCGCGTCGCACAGGTAGGGCGAGGCGTCCTCGCCGAGCCGGCAGCTCACCCGGAGGGTTCGCCCTACCCACCGATTCCTACCTTCGCGCTGGCCGCCCTCGACCGCCCTTTTTCCGCTCGCCGTACGACGCGGGCTTCGTGGCGGCCCGTTTGAAGTCGCCGCTCTTCAGCGCGTTGATCTGGTCGCGTAGCACCGCCGCGCGCTCGAATTCCAGTCGGCCGGCCGACTCCTGCATTTCGTCTTCGAGTTCGGCGATCACGCGCGCGACATCATCGATGCCTTCCGCGACTGACACCTCTTCGCCGCGTTCGCCCGAACCGTCGTAAACGTGCAGGCTCGCCTGGGCTGCCCGCTTCACGCTCCGCGGAGTAATCCCATGCTCCTGGTTGTACGCCAGCTGCTTTTCGCGGCGATACTTCACGATCTCGACCGTGCGCCGAATCGATTCCGTGATATTGTCCGCGTAAAAAATCACCCGGCCTTTTTCGTGACGAGCGGCGCGCCCCGACGTTTGCACAAGACTCGTTTCGCTGCGCAAAAACCCCTCTTTGTCGGCGTCGAGAATCGCGACCAGCGCCACTTCCGGCAAATCGAGTCCTTCGCGAAGCAGATTGATGCCGACCAGCACGTCGAAATTGCCCAGCCGCAAATTGCGCAAAATCTCCACGCGCTCGATCGCGTCGATATCGGAGTGCAGATATTCGACGCGAATCTTCGCCTCGCGGAGGTAACTCGTAAGATCTTCCGACAAGCGCTTCGTCAACGTCGTGACCAGCACACGTTCGCCAGCGGCCGCCGCCGCCTTGATTTCGCCGATCAAGTTTTCGACCTGTCCCTTCGTCGAGCGGACGACAATCTCCGGATCGAGGAGACCGGTCGGTCGGATGAGCTGCTCGGCAACGACCGTCGAGCGTTTGAGCTCGAATTCGGCCGGCGTGGCCGAGACGTACAAGGTCTGGCCCGTCACCGAATCGAACTCGTCGAAGCTCTGCGGACGATTGTCCAACGCCGATGGCAGCCGGAAACCGAAATCCACGAGCGTCTGTTTGCGCGCCCGGTCGCCGTTGAACATCCCGCCGATCTGCGGCACCGTCGCATGGCTCTCGTCGATGATGAGCAGAAAATCGGGGGGGAAAAAATCGATGAGGCAGAAGGGCCGCTCGCCGGGCCGCCGGCCGGTCAGGTGACGCGAGTAATTCTCGATCCCGCTGCAAAAACCCATCTCCTGCAGCATTTCCAAGTCGTAGTTCGTGCGCATGCGGATGCGCTGCGCTTCGAGGTATTGCCCTTTGCCCTCGAAGTATGCGACGCGTTCGTCGAGCTCCTTCTTGATGGCGACGATGGCCGGATCGAGCTTTCCGCGGCTGGTGACGTACTGGTTCGCGGGGTAAAGATCGAATTGCTCGAGCGTCCGCCGCACCTCGCCGGTCAACGGATCGAATTCGCTGAGCGCTTCGATTTCGTCGCCGAAGAATTCGATGCGCAGGCCATGTTCGAGATAGGCGGGCATGACGTCCACGACATCGCCCCGAACGCGAAAACGCCCCGGCTTCAGCTCGTAGTCGTTTCGCTCGTAAATGTTGTCGACGAGCTTCTCCAGGAAACGCTGGCGGCTGAGCACGCCGCCGCGACGCAGCGGAATGCGCATCTCGGTGAATTCTTGCGGCGAACCCAAGCCGTAGATGCACGACACGCTCGCGACGACGACCACATCGCGCCGCGACACGAGCGAGCTGGTCGTCGAGATGCGCATGCGCTCGATCTCCTCGTTGATCGACGAGTCCTTCTCGATGAAGGTGTCGCTCGAGGGGATGTACGCCTCGGGCTGGTAATAGTCGTAGTAGCTGACGAAGTACTCGACGGCGTTTTCGGGGAAGAAATTCTTGAATTCCGAGTACAACTGAGCCGCGAGTGTCTTGTTGTGCGAGATGATCAGCGTGGGCCTCGCGCATTGCGCGATCACGTTCGCCATGGTGAACGTCTTCCCCGAGCCGGTGACTCCCAGCAGCGTCTGATGTCGGTGGCCGGCGCGGATCGACGCGACGAGCTTTTCGATCGCCTGCGGCTGATCTCCCGTCGGCTGGTACTCGGAGTTGAGCTTGAAAAGCATGAAATTGAGAACCGATACCTTTATCGAACGACGCCGCAGTGGCAAATGCCGAGGCGGTTTTTGCGGCGTTCAGCGGGCGCCGCACCCGCTGTACGATGGGCGTTATCTCACAACCCAAAGATCCTCATTATTCCACTCCAGACTCCCGCCCAAAACTTCCGGACCTTCTTGGCGTCGCCTTCGGTCGCCACTTGCTGACAGAGGAAAATTCCTCGACCGGCAAAAAGATCGTCGAACAGCGGATTCATGCCGCGGTAGTAGCTCCAAAACGTCTCCGCGCGCACGGGCCGGTAATCGAGATTGGGCGTAAAGCCGATCGTCGCATCCTGATTCGTCCGCCGCGCGGGCGAAGCCGGGCCAGTGCGTTCCGCTAGGTTTTCGACCCTCACGCCCCGGCTGCCCGCGACAATCAGCCGGCATGGGCCAACGAATTCGAAGAAGCGAAGCTGCAACGTCACCCAGGATTGCCAGCGCCATAGCTGCCAGCGCCGGCGGATTTTCAAGCGCTGGCCCCCGCTCGTCACCACTCCGGCGAGAAAGCTCGGGCGCAGCACGAGGGACGCGCCTTCCGCGAGCGTCACGATCGACAGCTCGCTATGCGGGTCGGCTTGATTCGAGAGCGTCAATCGCTGCTCGCCCGAGTCGGTCGACACGTTCGCCATTTCGATCAGCTCCGTGAGGCGGGTCGCCACGCACGTGAGCGGGATTCGCCAATCGAGCATGTATTTCGTTTTCCGGCGCAGTCCCTCGTCGGACGCCTGCAGAAACATTTCTTTGATCCACAGCCGTTCGTCGTGGCGCAAAGACAGCTCCACCGCGACCCGGCTCTCCCCGACCTCGGGAAGCACGGTGAGAGTTGGCGCGAGCCGCACGGGTCGGCCGCGCGCGATCCACGGCGCGACGACGAAGTACAGCGAGATCTTTCCTAAGGTCGGCCCGACAAAATAAAGCGCCACCACGAGTAGCACCCACCCTTTGACCGGCAGCCGAAGGACTCCGCGACCGACGGGATAATTCCAAACCTGCTCGAAATAATGCCATGCTTTCGAGCGTTTCGCCTCCACGGCGCGCAGTTGACCGTCGAGTTTGCCGAGCGCCACCTCGAGGCCATCGCGCTCCCAAGTCGTCCGCGCAAATTCCTGCTGCCGCTTCTCGATCTCGGCCGCGATCGCAGCGCGGTCGGCGGATACCTTCGCGAGCCGCGCGTCGTTGATCTTCTGCTGCTCGCGATTGCCAACATATCGATCCCACGTGCTCTCGAGCTCCTTCAGGCCCGCGATGACCTTGTCCGCCTGCCGGAGCTTTTCGTGATCGGCAGCGATCTCTGCCGACAGTGTCTCGAGTCGATGCCGCACGTCGGTGAGCGCCGCCTGATATTTCGCTCGCTCGCCGGTTAGCGCTCGTACCGCGTCGCGCCGCCATTCGTCGAAATCGACGTTGTCCTTGATATACAACCAGAGCGCGCAGAGCGCCACGGCGAGCACGACGATCGCAGCGGCGCCGGCGAACTTCGCCGCCAACCACCGCAAAAACTTCGTCATCGCGCTTAGCATGGCGTCGCCCGCAACGCGGGCGCCTGCGAAACCTGAAATGTAATGGAGGACGGGAGCACGTCGGTTTCACGGTTATCGCGGGTCGCGGCCGGTAAAACAAACCCCATTCCCGCGCGCGTAGCGGTTTCGCGCGTTTTCTCGCCCGTCGCGGCCATGCGCGGGAATTCGCAAGATGAGCGGCAGAATTGCCTTTGACCGGCCGTAAGACGGACTCTTACGGTTTAAGATTCTTTTCCTCTATCATGCCTGCGGCACCCACCATCATTTACACCAAAACCGACGAGGCCCCCGCGCTCGCCACCTATTCGCTCTTGCCGATCGTGCAGGCGTTCACGAAGCACGCCGGGATTCAGGTGGAAACGCGCGACATCTCCCTCGCCGGCCGCATTCTCGCCCAGTTTACGGACCGTCTATCGCCGCAGCAGCGGGCCAACGATGAGCTCGGCTATCTCGGCGCACTCACGCTCGAGCCCGAGGCGAACATCATCAAGCTGCCGAACATCAGCGCATCGGTGCCGCAGTTGAAGGAAGCGATCGCGGAGTTGCAGGC
>CBINOT010000056.1:0-28501 GCA_966252355.1 uncultured Opitutus sp.
CCATGGCGGTCATGTCGTCTTCGAGCAACCGGGGCCAGGTTTAGTTAGAGTGAGCCATGCTTCCTTGATCGCCGTCATGTCCGGTGGATTTTGCGGATACTGTAGACTCCGCTCGGGCAGTTTGATCCACGGCTGAGCATCCTCCGTCCAAATGTGTGCAACCGGTACCAAGCTCGGTGAGTCATCGAGCGTGCCGGCGTATACCGTCTTAAACTGAGGGGATTCAATCGCCTCGCTCCATAGCGGCGTCAGGCACGTCGTGCATCGAGCGACATGCCGCTTCTGACCATCTGCCTCGGGCCGCACATAAAGCTGAACACGGCCGTGCGTGACGCTGATTCCGTCGGACGGCATCCGCAAAGCCAGCGTGAAACTCGAGCCAAGTGTCGTCTGGCACTCGGAGCAATGGCAGCAGAACAGCGCCATCGGCTCCGTCACGATCTCGTACTTAACCGCACCACACAGGCAGCCGCCTTTCGAATTTATCATAAGGTAATTCTGCGCAGGGATTGTTGGCTCACCACTCACAGGCTGCAACGAGCAGGGAACGGATTTCGATGACCGCGCGACGCCCTCATGTACGAATCGGCTTCATCTCCAAATAGCGCGGGCCATGACTTCGGAATACCAATCCGGCATCTCGGCCGGTGTGAGGCGTCGGCAAACCGTGCGGTGTCCTTTGTTCTCGATGACGAGCAAGTCGCCGTCGCGCACCAGCGAGATTAGATAGCCAGATGCGGCGGCTTCGGTCTTGATGCGATACAAGCCGCCTTCTGCCGATGCTCGCATCGTGCTCGCGACCGGCCGCGTGAGTGAAGCGCCCTGGCGGAAGCATTGGACGAGACGTCCGTCGGGATAAACCGTGAGCACAATGTCCTGCACAAACGGCTGTTCCTGTCTGAACACCCACGCTCCGGTAAGCGACGCATCCATTTTGTCGAAGGTCAGCGATGAGCGATGCAGAGTATTTCGACCCCTACAGCCACCCGGTGAGCGAGGGCGTGCGCCATGGCGGGCCGGTTAGGCATTCGGACGCTTGATGTCGTCAGGCGTGTCAGCGTAAAGCTCCACATACCCACATCCGGCGCATACCCAGGCGGAGACATTGGTTTCCTGCTTCTCCTTAAAAATCAGGGCGTCGGGTTTCCGAAATGTCACGATGGACATCTCGTGTTGCACGTTGGCGTCTCCACGGTCGACGACCTTAGCATCAACGATGATATCTGAACGGCCGCACTTCGGACATTTCCCGGTCTTTTTCATTGCTCGGTATCGTTAGCCAAAAATTAGAGATGAGACGAGCCGCGACTATAGTCAGACGACACGAGGTGAATCACGGGCAAGATGCCCGTGGCATTTGGATCGGTCATTGCTTGGCACCCTGACGCGTCACGTGGCAGCGGCGAACGTGTCACCGAGCAGCTCCGTGCGATTCAGCTCCCACACGGCGCGGATGCCGGCGAGGAGGTCGCCGGGTTGCACGGCGGCGAACGTCACGGGACGCAGGCCTGCGGCAAGCAGGGGGACGTTCATCGTCAGCAGTGCCAAGGTCGCGTTGCACCGGTCGAAGGGCAAAAGATACAGCAGATGCGTCAGCAGGAAGAACGCTCGTTCGACAGGGTCGGCGATCCCGTTTGCCACGCGCAGCACGGTTTCGAAGCAGGTTCTGATCAGCCATCGATCAGACGGCGGTTCGTACACCGTTGCCGGAAGCGTCAGCACCGAAGCACGCAGCAGCGCAAACGTGGGACCGGGCTGGATATGCTTGGCCAGGACCCGTTGCGCAGCCATCGCGCCGCCGCCGTTTGGCTGGCGCGTCACGCGATCGAACACCTGTTGCAACAGGTCGGGCGTCAACGCGGCCGCCGGCGCGCGCACCGTCCACTCGGTCAGCATCGCACGGATATTCCACGCGAGTTGCACATCCGCGCGCACGCCGGGTCGCTCCGGCTGCGCCAACCACGTCGCCAGGTCGGCATCGGTGAGCGCGCCGAAGATCGACCCCGGACGTGCAGCGCCGCGATCGGCCGGCAGCACGGTTGCCGACACGCCCGCTGCGCGGCGCGCAGCCCGCGGATGCAGGCTGGCGACGTCAGGGGCGTCAGACATCGCTTGTTCGAGCCACAGGCAGCGCGACACCAAGGCGAGCACCGTACGTTCAAAGTTCGGCGGTTGTCGCCACGCGCCGGCGTCGCCAGTTGCCGCACTCCGCGTGCGGACTTCCGCCGGAAGAGAGTACGTCTCGTTCGCACGATAACAATCCAGTGCGACACGCCGATAATCGGCGGGCGCACGCGCGGCGAGCGGTTGCGTCACGAGTCGGTGCAATGCGCGCCCCTCCGGCGAGCACCCTGATAGCGGATCGGACGGCACAGGATCGGGCAGTTTGTAACGCGTCGCCGGTCCCTTGCCGACGCGAACCACGCGCTGCTGACGCACGACAACGTTCAGCCAGCGTTGCACCGTTCGCATCGGCGCCAGCGGTTCGAGCGACGCAGCGACATCAATAAACGTGGCACCGGCCGCGTGCTTTCCGACCGCGGCAACGATTGTTTCCAGCGTTTTGCTTGGTCCTGGCCTTCCCATGCTTTGGCGCCGCTATTTGGCCAATGGCGCCACAATTCGTCGTTTAGTGGCGGGAGTGCGGAAATTGTGTCGGACGGTGTGCGCCGACTGCGCGGTCCGGTGCGCGTCGGCGGTGCGATCGTGTGTCAGCCGGGTGCGGTCGGTGTGTCGCGGAGTGTGCGGTCGATGGGCGAGAGGGCGCGGATGGCCTCACGCGAAGGGCGCAAAGGACGCGAAGAATCGAGGGGAGGGCGTGCTGAATCGCATGATGCCTTTGCGTCCTTTGCGTCCTTTGCGTGAGGCATTCAGTGGCGCGAGCAAATCGAGAGTAAGCGTTCGCATCTCGAACACGGCGCGGCGGGACGCGCGGGCTACTTCACGAAGCGCTTGAGGAGCGATTCGACGGTGCCGCTTTGCATCGCGGCTTGCAGCACGATGCGGCCAAGGTCCCGCGCGTCGGGCTTCGTCGGCGTGCCGGCCAGCGTGAACGACGACGACATGGTGTAGTACCCGAGTTCGTCCTGATTGCCGCCGAGCAAATGCGCTTTGTTCATCAAGAACCCCATCTCGTCCTTGCCCGCGAGCTGCAGGACAAAACGCATCGGTTGGTTTTGAATCGGCACATTCGCCTGATGCGTGATGCCGCCGCTGCCCGTGATGCGCGTGTCAGGCGAGATGAACTCGATCTTGCTGACATTGAGATTCAGGTCTGCGCCGCGTTCGGCGTGCATGACGAACTTGTCGAACGGCATGTCCGTCAACTTCCGCGCCAAGCTGCCGGCGGCCGCGACACCTTCCTGATTCGTCGCTTGGCCGATTATGCCGAGCACGCCTGACGCGCCGCCGGCGAGTTGACCGCCGATCCCGCTGAGTGCGCGAAAGACGCCTTTCGAGCCGGCGACGTCGAACGAACCGTACGCGTTTTGCGTGAGGCGTTCGAGATTGGCCCCTTTGCCGTTCACCTTGGCGTCGACGGTCACGTTGGTCTCGAGCTGCGGCTTTTCGTTTGGCTCGGCGGCGCGCATGAACTCGCCGACATCGAATTCCGTGACGTGCGCTGTCGCCGCCAGCGTGTACGGCTGCGCTTGTTTCGCATCGAAATCGATCGTCGCGGAAACCTTGAACGGGTTGCCTTTGAACTGCCCCTCCAGCGCGGGCAGTGCCAGCTTGGCGGGCGTAATCGTCGCACTGCCGCGCACGCCGCTGATCGTGTAATCCTTGCCCATGCTGATTTGCTTGAGATCGACCTCGATCTTGCCGCCGGCGGCCGCCCAAAACGCCTCTGTGTCGCGCGCCGCGGTGGCCGACGAGCTCTGCGCCGCGGCGGCGGGCGTGCCGGGGCCGCGTGTGGCGGTCTGGGCCGTGCGTCCCGACGTCGCGGGCGCCGGTGCCCGCGGGCTCGCCGCGTTGGCGGTCGGCTTGGCTTCGGCGGTCGTCGAACCCGAGGACGCCAGCCCGGCGAGCGGTTTCAAATCGTCGACGAACAGCTGCGTGCTCGTGATGCGGCCATCGAAATTGATCGTATTGTTGGCCCGCGACAGTTTGCCGTCGACCGACACGTCGGATTTGCGTCCGCCGTTGGTCAAGGTGAACGGCACCTTCAACACGCTCGAGCCGTCCGACTGCACGGTCGCGGTGAGAGTCAACTCCGCATCGCCGAGCGGCTGATTGTTCTGTTTCGCGACCAAACCGCGGGCCGCGAGCGTCGCCTTGGCCTGGATCGTCTCGGCGATTGTCGCATCGAAGCTCGCATTGACCTTGCCGCGTGAGAGCGAGGCGAACGACACCGCGGCGGGCTGTTGCATCAGCGCGGCCGCATCGGCTTCTAATGTGCCCTTGGCCTGCACGGTCGGCTTGGCGCCGAGCGTCATGTTGCCGGCCACGACCAGCGTTGCGAGCGTCGCCTGGCCTTGCTTCGCCTCGAGTCGGCGCACGTCGTAGCGCACGGCGTCGCCTTTTTTTCCGCCGCTGAAATCAAAGGAGACGTCGAGGTTTTGCGCCATCGGCTTGCCGTCGAGCGAAGCGGTCGCGCCGCGGACGACCACCGGTTGCGTGGTGGTCGCGGCAATGTCGTCGATGCTGCGCAGCGTGATGTCGAGCGTGGCGCCGGCGATTTGCCCGCCGAGCTTCGATTGCGCGACAAACGGCTCCGCCCAGGCGAGGGGGATTTCGCCGAGTTGCACGCGTGCCGTCGGGTTGTCCGGTTTCTCGGCGGCGATTGCGTTGCTCTTCAAGTCGACGGCGATCGGCTGCTGCAGATCGATCTGCGCGAGGAGCGTGCCTTGGCCGCGGGTAACGCGCGTGGTGGCCTGCTTGAGCCGCAAGCTCGTGCCGGCCAAATTGCCTTCGGTCTTTGTCAGCACGGTCAACGGCCCGGTGTCGACGGACAGATACGGCTTCAACAGCGTCACGATTTTCGCCGTGGTCTCGGAGGTGAATGCGATCTCGCGCGCACCCGTGAGGTGCGAAATATCGGCGGCCGCTCCGCCCGTCACGGCGTCGCCGGCCGGCGTCGAAACATTGATGTCCTTGATTTCGGCGCGGAGACGGTCCGCCGAGTACTCGGCCTGCGGCTTGGCGGTGAGCGTGACTTGGTCGGCGAGTTTCTGGGCGCCGTTGCGCACGGTGACATTGCGCAAGGCGAGCGGCTCGGCGGAGGTGACGCGGACGCGGCTGCCGTCGGCTTCGGCGGCGACGGCGAGGACGAGCGATAGGTCGCCGCTTTCGATGACCATCGGCTTCGCGAAGGGCTGCGCCCAGGCGAGCGGCAGCGCTTGCACGCTGATCCGCGCGAGGTCGGCCTTCGCGTCGGCGAACGAGACGCGTTTGTCGGCCAAGGAAAAGGCGATCTTTTGCAGCGCGTCGATTTCCGCGAATTTACGTCCGTTGGCCGCGGTGACGCTGAGCGTGAATTGCGCGATCTGCGCGACGTTGTCCGCAAGTCCGCCGTCGAATTTTGTCTGCACGCGCAAGCTGCCGATCGGCCCGAGCTCGGCGGAGATTTTTTCGAGATGCGAGACATTGCTCTGCAACTCCCCGTTGGCGGTGATGGCGGCGGTGTCCGGCTTCATCGAGAACTTGCCCGCGCCGGTGATGGCCGTGTCGGGCAGTCCGAAACCGCTCAGCAGGTCCGCGACTTGCTCGCTCCGGACGCTGATGTTCCAAGCGCCGGTGATTTGGTGGGCCCGGGCGTCGAATTGACCGGCGAGCGTCAGCAGCGGCTCCGTCGTGCCGCCGCGGACGAGCGAGACATGCGCGGTGTAACCTTCGTTGCCACCGGCGGCGGGCTGCTCGGCCTTCGCCTCGAGCTTGATTTGATCGGCGGGAAGCTTCGGACCTTCGACGGAGGCGATGGCATTGACGTCCGCGACGTCGATGCGCCGCTCGGTGGTGATGTGCAACGCGGCGGTGCCCGAACTGTGCAAGGCGCGCATCGGCGCATGGCTCGCGGCATCGGTCAAATCGACTTTCCATTCGATCGTGCCATTTTGGCCGGTGGAAAGATTGCTGCCGTGCACGTCGAAGGTGGCGATCTGGTCGCTCGAGAGGAGGGCTCGGCCTGGAATGGAAAAATGCGCGATATGCACGTCCATGGGCAGCTGCGCTTCGGTGAGGAAACCGTTGAAAGGCTTTTGGGACGCCGGCTCGTTTCCGGAGTTCGATTTTCCCGCGCCGGCGGCGGAATTCGTGGCCTTGGTTTGCGCGGCCGGAGTCGCGGCGCGAAGATCGATCACGAGATCCTGGACGGTGAGATCGGCGACGTTGACACGTTTGTGCGTGAGGTAGTCCCAGGCCGAGTAGCGTGCGTTCGCGCTTTTGGCGGTGACAACGACGCCGTCCTTCACGACGCGCACATCCGTCAAATCCGCGGCCGAAAATCCCGCGGCGACGCGGCCGATTTCGAGCGTCATGCCCGGCTGGTTGCCGACGGCTTTGCGCACGGCCCACGTTTGCACGGCCGGGATCAGCGCGAGGGCAACGACGAGCGCGACGAGCGCGAAGATTACACCGAGGACGATGGCGGAGAGTTTGAGCGCTTTCATGTCGAACCTTAGACTCGACCAACAACAGAGGCCGCCGGACAAGTCATTTTGTGAGAGGCACTCACAGACGAGTTCGGGTCCGGAAAGTTCCGATATGTCTTGGCGGTAAAATCGCGGGATTGGAATCGGAGGCTCCGCGGCTGGCGAGATGGCGCTTCACCGGTATAGTGAACCATGGGCTACATCATTGGTCTCGTTCTCGTCCTACTCCTCGTGCCGGTGCTCGTCATGATGCTGACGCGTCGGACCAGCGGGGGAGGGGGCATCGCGTCGGCCGATCATGGCATGACGCCGAACGCCCCGAGCTCCGATCAGCCCACGCCGCGCGCCGGTCCCGGACGCGACACGCGCATTCCCCCGGGATAGGTCTGATCGAGCGACACGACGAGGTGTGCGCCGATTGCCTTGATGTTGGGCGGGGTCTCCGCACCCCGCCATTTGCGGTGTGGATGTGAAAAGGCGTGCCCCCATCGTTGCGCCTTGGACGCATGTGAACGATTCATGTAGGTTTACGTCGCGGGCTCCGACGGACGGGTAGAGCGCAGCGCAGCGTTGAGACGAAAAGCTTACGCTTTCCGCGCCAGCAGGCGCATTTTCCTGCGCTAATTCCGATGCATCGTCGCGTGTGCCGCCCCATGTTTTTCGCGCCGGTTGTGCATACGTTATGCTCTCTATGAAAGTGCATGAAATCATGACGGGAAATCCGGGCAGCATTGGGCCGGAAAATACTTTGGTCGAAGCGGCGGGGCTGATGCGCGAACTCGATGTTGGCGCTTTGCCGGTGATGGATAACGAAACGTTGACGGGCATCGTAACCGATCGGGATCTCGTGATCCGTGGTATCGCCGATGGCCAGGATCCAAGTCGTGCCACGGTGCGCGACGTGATGTCGGGCGGGACCGAGCGCGTGTTCGCCGACCAGGAGGTCGAGGAAGCCGTGCGTGTGATGGAGCAGCGTCAGATTCGCCGCCTTCCTGTAATGGATCGGGGCGAGAAGCTCGTCGGCATGGTTTCGCTCGGCGATATCGCGACGAGTTCCAATCCCGCCTTTAGCGGCATGGCCTTGCGTGACGTGTCGGAGCCGAACAACCCGTCAGCGCGGCGGCGGCGGTTGGCCCAAGCGTCGGAACCGGCGCGCATGCCGGCCGTGCCGGGTGAGCGGCGCGGGCCAAGTGGCGGTCAGGGCCGAACGCGCACCCAAGCGCAGGCCCGTGTACGAGGATCGAGCAGTCGTGCGCAACAAACGCGAAAGAGCAGCGGCAAGACGAAAGCGCGCGCGGGCAGCGGGCGATCCTCAGCTACACGGACGCGCGGGAGGAAGGGGAAGAAGGCGATGGCTCGTTCGCGCCGGTGAGCCGAGACGAAAAGCTCACGCTTTTTCCGTCACGGTCTAGGGTGCGTGCGTTGTTGGTTCGATGTAGGGCGGAGACCCGCCCTACATCGAAATCCAGGGGAAGGCGGAACGCGTTGTCCCCGACGCGCCGGTTTGAGCCAGATTCGAGCTATAGGTCGGCGACCAATGCCCGCAATTCGCGCTCGGGGTCCTCGTGGTGCTGATCGATCGCGAGGCGGAGGGCGGCTTCGAGGAGCGGTTTGGCTTCGGCGCGCCGTTCCAACTGGAGGAGCAATTTGCCGAGGAGGATGCGCGGCATCATCCAATCCGCTTTCTTCGCGACGCAGAATTCGTAGTGCGGGACAGCCTCGGCGCCACGCCCGTCCGTCACGAGGGCTTGCGCGAGGCTGAAGCGAAACAATTCGTTGTCGGGCTGGCGATCCACCAGCGCTTGAAATTGGGCGACGCGAGAACTCATGCGAAACGGCCAGCATCGATGAGCGGGCCGGATGATTCAAGCTGGGCGATGCTCCCGGGTCGGGATTCCGAAGGTAACGACGGAAACGAAAGGGGGCTGACGCGTGCGAAAAACTCTATCGGCGTTTGTGGCCTTCGTTTTCTTCTGATCGAGTGAATGTCCGCTCAGGCCGCGTCCACGTAAACCAAGACGGCAGTGGCATTATCCGGGCCACCACGCCTGACCGCCGTGCCCACGATATCCTGCACGCCGGCAGTCGGCTCGGCATGTTTCATCACCAATGCACCGAGTTCCTCGTCGTTGATCACCCGCGTCACGCCGTCGGTGCAGAACAAATACCGGTCTCCCGCCACCAACGGCCGAGAAATCAGATCGACGTCGACGCGCGTGGGCTGGCCGATGCAACGGGTGAGCGCGTGCCGATTGGCTTCGTGATAGTAGACGACCTCGCCGCGCGCGCGGCGCAAACGGGCCTCGTTTTCGACCGAGTGATCCTCGGTGAGCCGGATGAATTCCTGCTTGCGCGCGGCGTAACAGCGTGAATCGCCGACATGCGCGATTTTCATCGTGGCGCCGCGGACGCAGCCGATCGTCAGCGTGGTGCCGATGCCCATGTTCGGACTGAGCTTGAGTCCGAGATTCGAGACGGCGGTGTTTGCGCGCTGGACGATTTGCGCGAGGTTCGGTTCGTCCAGCAGGGACACGCCTTGCGTGGCGTCCATGATTTCGTCGATCGCCAGCTCGGCGGCCTCGCCGCCGCCCGGCAGCCCGCCCACGCCGTCGGCGATGCCGAACAGCAGCGACTGCGGATCGCAGACATAGCGGTCTTCGTTGTCCTGGCGGACGCGACCGATGTCGGTAAGTGCGGCGGCACGAAGCGAGGGCATGGGAATGGTTCGGACGCTACGCGCGACGCGTTCTAGGAGAAAGGATGAAATTGTTCTGCCCTCGTTTCCCGGCGCAACGGCGTGAATTCCGGCCGGGGCAGCGAATCGATGAAGATCCGGCCGTAGGTCTTCGCGAGCACGCGCGAGTCGAGAATCGTGACCACGCCGCGATCGGTCGCCGTGCGAATCAAGCGGCCGACGCCCTGGCGAAACTTCATCAAGGCATCCGGCAGGGTGAGCTCGTTGAAGGGATTGCCGCCGCGATCGCGGATGTAGTCGCAGCGTGCCTCGGTGATCGGATGGGTGGGGGGATCGAAGGGCAAGCGGGTGATGATGACTTGCGCGAGCGCGTCGCCGGGGACGTCGACCCCCGTCCAAAAACTATCGGTGCCGAACAGCACCACGTTGCCGCGTTCGCGCATTTGTTTGGCGAGCTCCGAGCGCGAAAGCTCACCGCCTTGCATGAGGAAAGGCCGTTTGGCCGCGGCATAGATCGGCTCCAGCTTCGCCGCGATGGCGCGCATGTCGGTGTAGCTCGTGAATAACACCAGCGAACCGCCCCGGACGCGTTCGGTGGTGTAACGAATGTAATCCGTGAGCGCGTCGAGCGCGAGTTTCGCCTCTTGCGGCGATGGCAACGGCACGTCGGCGGCGACGTAAACGCGCATGTTGCGTTCGAAGTCGAAGGGCGACTTGACGATGACGCCTTGCGCATCGTCGGCGCCGATCTTCGCCGCAAACGGCTCGATGGCGTTGCCGATCGCGAGCGTCGCGCTCGTGCAGACGACGCTGGTGCCGCAGCCGAACAAGTGTTTGCGCAGCTCGGGCGCGACATCGATGGGCGCGCTGCGCAGGGTAACGATCGTCTGTTGCCGGCCAGTGCGCTCGCCCCAGTAGACATGGCCCTTGTCGCCGAGCGTGAGCCACTCCGTCAGTCCGGCCTGGATCGCTTTGATTCGCTGGCCTTGGTCGAGCAATTCGTCGCGCTCGCGGCCATCTTCGAGCCGGTCGCCGAGCTTGCCGAGCATCCGGTGCAGCGCGCCCAAGGGGCCGTCGAGCGTCGGTTCGGCGATGCCTTCTTCGCGGACGCGAACGATGGCGCGTTGGGCGAGGAGCGTGCGGCCAACGAAGTCGAAGAACTGTCTCGACGCTTCGAGTGCATCGAGCACGAGTTGCTGCGCCTCGGCGCCGCCGAGTTTCCGCAGCACCCCGCGCTTGGTGCGCGGATTGAACAGAAACTTCAAGGCGCGCTCGACGCCGTAGCTCGACAGCGACAAACCGAAGTTTTCCGTGGCGACGTCGGGCACCGTGTGCGCTTCGTCGAGCACCACGAAATCGTCCGGAAACAACACCCCGCGAGCGTCGGCGTTGGCCCCGTTGGCCTTGGCGCCGCCGGCGTTGATCAGCGCGAAGAGCAGGGCGTGATTGACGATGATGAGATTCGCCGAGCGGAGCCGCGCGCGGGCCCGCTGGTAGAAGCATTTTTCGCAGTCGCAATGTTTGCGCGAGCACGAGGACGAGTCGGCGTTGACCGCATCCCATACTTCGGCGCGCGGCGGCGGGCGCAGTTCATGGCGCAGGCCGGTGTCGGTCGTTTCCGCCCAGCGCGCGATGCGCTGCAACTCGTCGTAGTCGGCATCGGCAAACAGCGTCGCGCGGTCGGCGAGGGCATGGCCCAGGCGGGTGGTGCAGAGGTAATTGGATTTGCCGACGAGCACGGCGGACTTGAATTCCGCATAGCGGGCGAGGGACGGCGCGGTTTGGAAGAGCCGGCGGCATTTCGGCAGATCGCTCGACTCCAGTTGTTCCTGCAGGGAAATCGTGTGCGTGGAGACGATCAGCGGGCGCGATTGATCGACGGCGTGAATGATGCCCGGCACGAGGTAGGCGAGCGACTTGCCGACGCCGGTGCCCGCTTCGAAGAGCAGCGGGACATCGTCGCGCATGGCGGCCGCGACCGTGCGCGCCATTTGGTCCTGTTGCGGCCGATGCTCCAGTTTGAGCGCGCGCTGCAGCACGCCATCCTCCGCGAAAATCTCCGCGGCGAGAGCGGGCGCGTGGCTCGGCGGCGGTGGTGCCGAACCGGTGTCATCGCGAAGGCCGATCATGCGAACGTGTAACAGGTGCGTGGATTTCCCCCGGGTTCAATCCGCAATCGCGGACGCCTGAACCCTGATGCAGGCGTCTGACTTGCAGACGCCGTGTATTCTGGCGGCGGGCTAACCGCGGAACGCCGGCAGCGTCCACGTCTACGCGCGCAAGTAATGCGCAGGAAATCCGGTTGCGGTGATCGCCATCGTGCGCTCAGTTCGCGGATCGTGGATACGGCCGCCAAATCGAACACGGAGTGGGTTGACGCCCTCGTAAACTTTCTGCGCGCCCAACCGGCGGTGAGCGCGGTACGGATCGATACGAATGCGCACAAGGTCGCGGTGGCGACGGTGGGCAATGTCGCGCTCGCCGGTCTCGAAGACAAATTGGCCGAAACGATCGCCGCCATCGAAACGGAACTGGCGAAAAACGCGCCGGTCGCGGCCGGCGCTCATCGCGGTTACTCGGTGAAGCAGGACGGGGGCGCGGTGGTGGTTGGCCGCGAAACGTGCGTCACCGCGGAGAAATTTTGGCAATGGCGCGAATTGGAGTGGCCGGAAATCAAGGCGGACATCGAGCCGCACGAACAGGAGTGGCGGTTGCTGACGCTTTTGGCCGCAATCTGCGGCGTAGCGGGCATCGCTGGCGGCATCGCGACGTACTTCGCGCCCGATCTCGTCTGGCTTTCGAAAGGGCTCTTTCTGGTGGCGATCGTCGCGGGCGGGTGGGATGCCGCTGTCGACACCTGGGAAAACCTGAAGCGCCGCGAGGTCGATATTCATTTTCTGATGCTCGCGGTGGCGATCGGCGCGATGGCGATCAACCACTGGAGCGAGGCCGTGCTGCTGCTGTTCCTCTTCTCCGCCTCGGGGGCGATGGAAGAATACGCGCTCGATCGCACGCAGCGGGAAGTCAGCGCCTTGCTGAAAACGTCGCCGAAACATGCGACGGTCGTGTTACCTGACGGGCAGGAGGAGGAGGTCGGCGTCGAGACGCTGCGGATCGGCCAGCGGGTCCGCGTCAAACCCGGCGAGGCGTTCGCGGCGGACGGCGTCGTGGTGAAGGGCTCCACGGCGAGCGACGAATCCGCTCTCACGGGCGAGGCGACGCCGGTCGAAAAGAAGATCGGGGATCAGGTCTTTAGCGGGACGCTCAATCTCTGGGGTGTGGCCGAGTTCGACGTCGCGCGTCTGCCGTCGGAGAGCACGCTGCAAAAAATCATCCGGCTGATTCAGACGGCGCAAAAACTGAAGGCCCCGAGCGAGCGCTTCACCGACAAATTCGGCACGGGGTATACCTATCTCGTGATCGGCGGCGCCACGGCGATGTTCCTCGTGTGGTGGTTGGGTTTCCGCTTGCCGGCGTTTACCAACACCGAGGAAACCCGTTCGGCGTTTTATCGCGCGATGACGCTCATGGTCGTCGCCAGCCCGTGCGCGTTGGTGCTGTCGATTCCCTCGGCCATCCTCGCGGCGATCGCGTGGGGCGCGCGGCACGGCGTGCTGTTTCGCGGCGGTGCGGCGATCGAGAAACTCGCCGATGTCGGCGTCGTCGCGCTCGACAAAACCGGCACGCTCACCACCGGCGAGCTCTCGGTGGTCGGTTGCGAGAGTTACCCGGTCGGTCGCGAGCGGGAGGTGCTCGAGCTGGCCTATGCGCTCGAAGCGAAATCGCATCACCCAATCGCGCGCGCGATCGTGCGGCATGCGCGCGCGGAAGGCGTGTCGGAGTTGAACGTCGACGATTTTCAGTCGCTCACCGGCAAAGGCCTGCGCGGCAAGATCGCGGGCACCACGCTCCTGCTCGGCCGCCGCGAGCTGCTCGAAAGCGGTCCGCTCGCCGAATGGGCGAAAAAGCTGCCCGCCGCGGCTGCGGAGTTGAGCGAGGTGTGGGTGATCGGCCACGACATCGTCGGCCGCATTTTGCTGAAGGACCAGATCCGGGCGGAATCGCGCGACGTGCTCGCGACGTTAAAACGCCGCGGCATCCGGACCGTGATGCTGACCGGCGATCGCCGTCACGCCGCCGAAGCGGTGGCGAAACAGCTCGGCGTCGACGAAGTGCGCGCCGGCTTGTCGCCGGAGGACAAGGTTACGGCCATCGTGGCGTTGCGCGACCAAGGCCGCAAAGTCGCGATGGTCGGCGATGGCGTGAACGACGCGCCCAGCCTCGCCGCCGCCGATGTGAGCGTCGCCATGGGCGCGCGGGGCAGCGATGCGGCGCTCGAGCAGGCGGAGGTGGTCTTGATGCACGATCGCATTGAAAACTTTCTCGCGGCGCATCGCCTGAGCCGGCGCGCCCGCGCGATCATTCGTCAGAATCTCACCATCGCGCTCGGGGTCGTGGTCGTGATGGTCATTGCCACCGCCTTTGGCGCGGTGCCGCTCGCGGTTGGCGTGGCGGCGCACGAAGGCAGCACCTTGGTCGTCTGCATCAATTCGCTGCGGCTCCTCTTCGGCGCGAATCGCTGACGCGATCGACCACGGCTAGGGCGCAAATTCACACGCCAAACGATCGCAAACGTGGGGTCACAGAGCACACCGAGCTCTGACACGGAGTTCACGAGACTAATCCACGAGCGCCGATTTTGCCCAAGCGATCCATTCGCAGCATAAATCCCGACACAAGATTGGAGCCTCCTGCTGCCTCTGCATCGGAGCGCTGTGACCTCTGTGGCGATAGCTCGGGTCGGTTTCGCTGTGAAATATCCGGACTACGGCGGCGGCGAGCCGGATCGCGTCCCGCCGGACTTTTCCGCTTTCTTGGCCTCGGCGGCGGAGAGCTGCTGCAACGCGGGGAGGAGCTGGCCCTCGCGGTCGTCGTCGGAATTGAGCTGTTTGGCCCAAGCGGTCGCTTCCGCGAGCGCGCCGGCCTCGATCGCTTCCCAGGTCGCGGCTTTGAGCACTTCCTGCCTCCAGTGGCCGGGAGCGAGACGATCGATGTAACTCGCCATGCTCGCGCGGTCGCCGGTGAACCAGCCATCGACCAGGGCCACGGCGTGCGCCATATCGGTGCGCGGGGCGTGGGCGAGCCATTCGGCGGCGGCGGCGCGATCCTGCTCCACCCAATGGCGCAGCACCTTCGTGCCGTACAGCGAATCGAACGCATCGGGCGGCAGCGCACGCAGCACTTTGCCCGCATCGGCTTTCTCCAGGACCTCGTCGATCTCCGCCATGATCTTCTCATGGGTTGCGGCACTCGATTCGGCGGCAGCGTCCGCGATGAGCGCGACGAGCAGACCCTCGCGATCGACGGCTGGCGATGGGGGAGTATGTGCCGGCGTCGGGGCAGCGGCGGTGCCGGCCGGCGCCGGCGTGTTCGCCGCGGTCATCGGACGTCCCGATGCCGGCTCCGGCTGCGTCACCGCGACCGCCGCTGGACTCGTCGACGCCGCTTTGGGTGGCATCGGGTGCCGGCGCCGCCACGCCCAGATCGCGACGATTACGGCAACCGCCGCCAGCAAGAGGCCGACGACGCAGGCGGTGCGTCGCCGAGAATAACGCGAGCGCTCAGCTGTTGCGGGCACGTCAACCATCGGTGGGGGCCAAAATACGGGCGACGAAGCTCACCTCAATCCTGGGTTGGTTTTCTCGTAAACTCGGCTTTCACGTAAGGTCTTTGGCGGCCTTGGACGACGCGTCGGCGCGCACGACCTTGCGGCGGACGCTCGGGCCGGGGATCCAGCGGCCCTGGATCATGCTGAGCATGGGCGTGGACGGAATGCCTCGTTCGCCGGTCACGATCTTCGAGTTGAGTTGCTCGATGGCGGCGGCGCCAATCTCCCCCGCGTTGCCATCGATGCCCGCGAAGGACCGCGAACCTTCGACATTCGAAACCGCGACGCCCACCGGCCCGGGAAACTTCAATTCCAGGTCGCGCACGAGTGCGGCGGCATCGGCAACGCCGCGCACGATGATCGCATCCGGCTGCTCGCGTTTGAACCAGGCAGGGACATCGGTCGGCTGTTGCGTATCCTCCAGCAGAGGCGTCACGGCCTGAGTGGCGCCGATCGCATGCTGCCACAGCACGGCGGCGGAAAAGCCCGGCGTGACGTGCACATCGAAATCGCGGTCGACGACCAAACCGAGGCGGCGATAGCCGAGCCGCATGAGGTTATGGCACAGGAGGAGGGTGTTTCCGAAATGATGCGGCACGACCCGATGGAACTCGGGGTTGAGCACCCCGCTCGTCGCGGCGATCACGGAGAAGTGGGACCAATCCAAGAGCGGGGCGAGCGAGCCGGGATCGTGCACCGGCAAGAGTAAAACGCCTTCCACGCCGCGGCTGCGCAGCGTTCGCTGCAACACCGAGTCGCGGGCGTTCCCGTGCGCGAAACGAAAGATTTCGAGCCGGTAGCCCAGCTCGTCCGCGCGCCGCCGGGCGCCGGCGATCAGCTCGCGATGGTAAGGATGTTCGTCGCGCTCGGCAACGGAAGTGAGCCCCGCGATCGTCGACTTGAAGTGCGGCTTCCGGGCGCGCCGCAGGCGATTCATGAGTTTCGCCAATTCAGGATCCGGGCGGTAGCCCAGTTTGTTCGCGATCCGCAACACGCGTTCGCGCGTGGCGACGGGGATCTTCGGATGGCGTCGCAGCGCGAGCGAAACCGTCATCGTCGAAACGCCGGCTTTCGCGGCGATGCTGCGAATGGTGATGCGGTGCGACTGGTAAGGCATCGACGCGGCACGCTAGCGAAGGTTTACGCGAAACCAAGCGCCGAGTTGTCCCCCGGGGAGCAACGCGTCTGGATTGCGAGCACCCAATAGTTACCCCGATCGCGCCTCGCGGCGGTGGGCCGTTCTCGACCGACGCACGAGAGACCCCCTTCGAGTCGCGGTCGCGATCGCACCCTGAATCCAGACGGAGAAACGACCTGGGGCACTCCCGTGCCCGAACGACCGGAAGTCCCGCGCCGCGACGGCGCTGCGGGCAAGACCAATAACCCCCCGAAAATACCATGAAGATAGTATGCAATCCCCTCGCGCGAATGCTGCGGCATTCGTCGCTGTGTCTCGCCGCGCTCGGCCTCCTCGCGAGTGCCTTCGGCTTCACGCATCCCGGCGTGCTGGCCACGCAAGCGGACATCGATTATGCCAAGGCGCAAGTCAACGCGGGCGCCCAACCGTGGAAAGGCAGCTGGGACAAACTCGTTGCCAACTCGCATTCCCAAAGCTCGTGGGCGCCGCGCGCGACCGCGACGATCATTCGCGGCGGCGATGGCCAGAATTATTCGCTTTTGTACAATGACATCGCGGCGGCCTATCAAAATGCGTTGCGCTGGAAGATCGCCGGCACGACCGCCAATGGCGACTGCGCCCGCAATATCATCAACGCCTGGTCCAGCACGTTGACCACGTTGACGGGCAATGCCGACCGTTTCCTCGCCTCGGGCATCTACGGGTACGAATTCGCCGCCGCGATCGAGCTGATGCGCGGTTATTCCGGGCTGAATCTGGCCGCCGCCCAGACGATGTTGAAAAACAAGTTCTATCCGCTGTGCGACCAGTTCCTGCAGAACCACAACGATGCATGCATCACGAACTATTGGGCGAATTGGGACCTGGCGAACATGGCCGCGATTCTCGCGATCGGCGTCGTATGCGACGATCAGGCGAAATTCGATCAAGCGATCAATTACTTCAAAACGGGCGCGGGCAACGGCTCGATCAATCACGCGGTATGGTACATGCACTCGTCGACGCTCGGCCAATGGCAGGAGTCGGGCCGCGATCAGGGGCATACCATGCTCGGCATGGCCTTGATGGGCGCCTTCTGCGAAATCGCCTGGAACCAGGGGCAGGACATGTACGGCTACAATTCCAACCGCTTCATGGCGGGCGCGAACTACGTCGCGCAGTATAATCTCGGCCAATCGGTGCCTTTCCAGACCTACAACTGGGGATCCGGCCAAACCTGCACGGCCAACTCGCAGACGGTGGTGGCCTCGGGCAGCCGCGGACAAGACCGGCCGTGCTGGGACTTGATCTATAATCACTACAATATCCGTCGCGGAATCAACATGCCCAACCTCGCGTCCTATGCCGCCCGCGCGCGGCCCGAAGGCGGCGGCGGCGACTACGGCACCGACAGCGGCGGCTACGACCAGCTCGGTTACACCACCTTGACGCAATTACGGGCCGCGGGCGGCGGTGGTGGTGGTGGAACGTTTCCGGCGGCCGGCACGTACAGCCTCAAGAATCGCGGCAGCGGCAAGATACTCGATAACATGGGCCGCACGACGAACGGTTCGGACGTCGCCCAGTGGGCCGACAGCACGAGCAACAATCAGCGCTGGGTGCTCTCGTATGTGAGCTCGAACATCGTGAAGCTGCAGTGCGTCACGGGCGGCCTCTATCTCGACGGCATGGGCCGCACCACCGACGGTTCGATCTGCGGCCAATACGCCGGCGGATCGAGCACCAACCAACAATGGACCATCATCGATGCCGGCAGCGGATATTATAAGCTGAAGAATGTCGCGACCGGCAAATGCGTGGACGTCGGGGCCAGCCCGTGGGCCGATGGCGATGCGATGGAGCAATGGACTGACGGCAGCAGCGTCAATCAGCAGTGGCAGTTCGTCGCGCCGTGATGTTCGACGCATCACTGCTTTAATCGAATTACTCATTCCGCACCGGCGCCACGCGCCGGTGCGTTTTTTTGCCGATGTGATCGACAGGTCCACCGTTGCAAACGAGGCGCAAACGTAATGTCGGAAGTCGGTCGCGCGCTGTGAGCGGCGGGCGAGGAGGCGCGGCAGAGGCGCCGACGGCGCGTTGCACCTCGCTCTGGCCGGCGGCAATCTTGATCTTGGTCGGCTGCTTTGCGTTCTGGCCCGCATTGCACGGAAGTTGGTTGTGGGATGACGACCTGGAAATAACGGAAAACCTCGCCCTGCGCGATGGAGCGGGAATCGGTCGGATTTGGTTTTCTCCGACGACGGCCGATTATCTGCCGCTAAAGAGCACGTTACAATGGATCGAATGGCACCTTTGGGAGGACCGGCCCCTCGGTTATCATGTGCTCAACCTCGCGCTGCATATTGCGAGCGCGTTTCTGCTTTGGCGTCTCCTGCGTCTGCTTCGCGCCGCATGGGCCAAAGACAAACCGTCGTCCGGCAGTCGAGAAGATGCCGGTTTCGAATGGTTGGCCGGCCTGCTGTTCGTCGCGCATCCGGTCGCAGTTGAATCGGTCGCTTGGATTTCCGAACTAAAAAACACGCTCTCGCTCCCGTGCCTGCTGCTCTCGTTGTGCGCCTATATTAGGTTCGATCTCCGCGGCCGGCGCGCCGACTATATTGTCGCCCTCGTCTGGTTCGTGGCCGGACTGCTGTGCAAGAGCTCGGTCGTGATTCTGCCGGTCAGGGTTATGCTCTACTCTTGGTGGCGACACGCGCGAATCACGGTGAAGGACGTTCGAGCGGGCGCGCCTTTTTTCGGGGCCGCGATCATCTTCGGTTTCGTCGCCGTCTGGTTTCAGTATCACCGCGCGTTGGCTGGTGAGTCCTTCGATGAGAGCGGGTGGGCGAGAGTCGCGGTCGCCGGTCGAGCGCTGGGATTCTATCTTTGCAAATGCGTTTTTCCCGTCGGGCTGACGCCGGTTTATCCGCGCTGGCATTTCCCGTCCCCGCTCGTATGGCAATCTTGGCCGTGGCTGCTGATCGTGCTCGCGGGCTGCTGGCTTTGGACGAAACGGCGAGGCTGGGGGCGGCACGCGCTGTTTGGCCTGGCTTGCTTCGGGGTAAGCCTTGCGCCGGTGCTCGGCCTCGTCCCGATGTCGTATTTGAAGATATCCTGGGTCGCGGATCATTTCGCGTACATCGCGCTCGCGACGATTGCGGTATTGGCCGCGGCATCTCTGTGCGCGTGGCATCGCTGCATTACCGGCGGGTCGAACCATCGGCCGCGGTCGCGGATAGTTGGATTCCGGTTGTGCATCGCCGCGATCGTGGCGGCCTTGGCGTTGAGCACCCGCGTCTACTCGCGGGTCTTTATCGATCAAGAGTCGTTATGGTCCTTTACCGTGCAGCGGAACCCGGCGAGTCACGTCGCCCATGGCAATCTCGCCAATGCCCTGGTCGCCGCCGGACGCATAGACGAAGCGATCGTTCATTACCGGACCGCGGTGCAAAACAAGTCGGACTACTTCGACGGCCACTACAATCTAGCGGGCGTGTTGCTGAAAGCGGGCCGGCCGGCGGAGGCCGCGGTGCCTGCTGCCGCAGCGGCGAAGCTGCGGCCGGACGACCCTGCGGCACGCTTCAATTTGGGGCTCACGTTGCTCTTCTTGGATCGGCTCGACGAAGCCACGGCGGAATTCCGGGCGGTGGCGGCGCTGAAACCCGACAGCCCCGAGGCTCATTATTTCGTGGGACACGCCCTGCTCAGGCAGGGCCGACCGCACGAGGCTGCACCGTACTATCAAACCGCTCTGCGGCTCCGTCCCGACTACGCCGCCGCCGAAGCCGAGTTCGCAACCATCGACTCCGCCCCATAACCTCGTTGCCGCTCAATCTTCGATCCACACCAGATCGCCGGCGCGGACCTCTTCGTACAACTCGATCACGTCAAGATTCCGCATTTCGATGCAGCCCGCGCTCATCGGTTCGCCCAGGCGATGCTCGTGATTCGTGCCGTGGATGTAAATGTACCGGTCGTAGGTATCGACTTCGCCGCCGCGATTCACCTCGGGTTCCAAGCCGCGCAGCCAAAGGATCCGGCTCGTGATCAATTGACGCTCGGCTTCCGCCTCGGACAGCTCGGAGAAGTGGCGGCCCGTCGGCACGCGGGATTTGAAAACCATGCCGGGCGGTTGACCGGCGCCGATCCGTTCCGCGATTTCGTGCAGGCCGCGCGGCGTGCCAAGCGACCCCTTGATATTCGACGGAGGGCGCAGCGAGGTCGACACGACGTAGCTCTTCACCAACGCGCCTTTACGGAAGTACTGCAAGGTCGCCGCGCCGATGCGCACCGCGAGTACCCGCTCTCCGGGCTTGATGCCAAGGCGGGCGCACGTTTTGTTAACCCGCTCCACTGGAGTTTCACTCGTGAATAACGCATCCATCAATGTCGGTATCGTCGGCGCGACGGGCGCCGCCGGTCAAGAGCTCCTGCAGCTCTTGCATGAGCGCAATTTCCCCATGGCCTCGCTGCGGCTCTTCGCCTCGGCGCGGTCGGCGGGCAAGATCGTCACGTGTGCCGGCAAACAATACACGGTGGAAGAAGCCAAGCCAGGCGTCTTCGCGGATCTCGACGTGGCGTTCTTCGCCGTCGAGGGTGCAACCACCAAGGCGCTGGCGCCTGACGCGGTGAAGGCGGGTTGCCTCGTGATCGACAAGAGCTCCGCGTATCGGATGGATGCGGATGTGCCGCTCGTGGTGCCGGAAATTAATCCCGAGCAGTTGCGGCAGCACAAAGGCATCATCGCGAATCCCAATTGCTCAACCGCAGTTGCACTGATGGCGCTCTGGCCGTTGCACCAAGCCTTCGGTCTGAAGCGCTACATCGCAGCCACCTACCAATCGGTGTCCGGCACCGGCGTCGACGCGATCGAGGAACTCGATCAGCAGATCCGCGCTTCCGTGAAGGGCGACCCAATCACCAAGAGCGTCTATCCATACCAGATCGCGTTCAACGTCATCCCCCAGGTCGATTCGTTCGGACCCAATGGCTACACGGGCGAAGAGACCAAGATGATGCTCGAGAGCCGCAAGATCATGGGGCTGCCGGGCCTGAAGGTCTCGTCGACCACGGTGCGCGTCCCGGTCGTGCGGGCGCATTCGGTGGCGATCAACGCCGAGTTCGAGCGGCCCGTGTCGGTCGAGGCCGCGCGCGCGGCTATCGCCGCGTTCGAAGGGGCGCAACTCGTCGACGATCCCGCGAACAAGGCGTATCCGACGCCGCTCGATTTCAGTCGCAAGGTGAAATGCGGCGTAGGCCGTATTCGCATCGACACCGCACTCGACAACGGCCTCGCGCTGTGGGTCAGCGGCGACAATCTCTGGAAGGGTGCCGCGTTGAATGCGCTGCAAAACGCCGAGTTGATGGTCCGCGAAGGCTGGCTGAAGCGGAAAACCGCCGCGGCCAAGCCGGAACTTGTCGGCGCGAAGTAAGGGTGTAAGGCGCAGCGGAAGCCGTGAGGCTCTCGGGCGAGCACAAAACGCTCGCGCGTTCCGCTACGGGCCTGCATCCAAACCCGCAACGCGCATGCGTTCCGCTACGTACGCGCTAACCCCCTTGGCGCGTCATACCTGAATAATTCCTTGTCATGGCCGGTGCCGATTAGTTTTGATCTTCCTTTCGGCTCGGACGCCTAGCTCAGTTGGTTAGAGCACCTCGTTTACACCGAGGGGGTCGGGGGTTCGAGTCCCTCGGCGTCCAGCCGGTGCTCGCAGCGCAGCGAGAGTGCCGGCTGCCTCGTCGGAGCCCTGCCACGGCAGGGCGAAGACGGGCCGGACCGCTGCGCAAGTAAGCTCGATAACCCGTTCAACTTTCTGCAAGTCAACCATTCCATGCGACACACGATCTCCGTCCTCGTTGAGAACAAGTTCGGCGTTTTGGCGCGCGTAGCCGGCATGTTTTCCGGCCGCGGCTTCAACATCGATTCGCTCAACGTCGCTCCGACGCATGACGCGTCGCTGTCGCGCATCACGGCCGTCCTCAAGGGCGACGAAGCGCAACTCGATCTTTGCATCAAGCAACTCCGGAAGCTGGTCAACGTCGTCGAGGTCGTCGACTTCAAGGAAGGCCAGGCCGTCGCCCGCGAACTCGTGCTCGTCAAGGTCCGCGCCGATGCGAAGACCCGGCCCGAGATTTTGCAGATCAAAGAAATCTTTCGCGCCAAGATCGTGAACCTCGCCTCCGACTCGCTGATCATCGAGGCCACGGGCGACGACGAAAAAGTGAATGCGCTCCTCGGCCTGCTCGAGCCTTTCGGCATCGTCGAGCTGGCCCGCACCGGTCGTCTGGCGCTGAAGCGTTGAGCGGGGCACCAGCCGCCGCCGTACTGCTTGCCGCGCACCAGCCCGGATTCCCCCAACTCTAAACTCAGAACTCCAACCGCAACGAAGTTTCCATGCCCGCCAAAGTCTACACCGACAAAGACGCCGATCTCGGCGTGTTCCAGAACAAGACCCTCGCCGTTCTCGGCTACGGTTCTCAAGGCCACGCGCACGCGCTGAATCTCAAGGACAGCGGTTGCAAGGTCATCATCGGCCTTTATCCCGGCTCGAAGTCCCGCGAGGTCGCGCAACAACACGGCTTCGAGGTGTACGATACCGCCGAGGCGGTTCGCCGCGCGGATGTGATCATGGTCGGTCTCCCCGACATGAAGCAGGCTGACGTTTACGAGCGCGACATCCTTCCGAATCTCGGCAAGGGCAAGACGCTGTTGTTCTCCCACGGTCTCGCGGTGCACTTCGGCCTCATCAAGCTCCACAAGGACATCGATTGCATCATGGTTGCGCCGAAGGGCCCCGGCCACATGGTTCGCCGGCTTTACGCCGAAGGCAAAGGCATGCCCGCCTTGATCGCCGTCGCGCAAGACAAGTCGAAGACCGCAAAGAAGCAGGCGTTGGCCTGGGCGAAGGGCATCGGCTCGACGCGCGCGGGCGTGCTGCAAACCTCCTTCAAGGAAGAAACCGAGACTGATTTGTTCGGCGAGCAAGCGGTGCTCTGCGGTGGCGCCAGCGCCCTCGTGCAAGCCGGCTTCGAGACGCTCGTCGAAGCGGGTTATCAGCCGGAGATGGCGTATTTCGAGTGCCTCCACGAGCTGAAGCTGATCTGCGATCTGATGTACGAGAGCGGCATCGCCGGCATGCGTTTCTCGATTTCCGAGACGGCCAAATACGGCGACATCACCCGCGGCCCGCGCGTGGTGAACAAGCAGACCAAGGCCGAAATGAAGAAGATCCTGAAGGAGATTCAGAGCGGCCAGTTCACCAAGGAATGGGTCAAGGAGCACAAGGGCGGCCTGAAGAAGTACAACGCGTTGCTCAAGTCGGGCGAGAAGCACAAGATCGAGAAGACCGGTGCCTACCTCCGCTCGATGATGCCCTGGATGACCAAAAAGAACATCAAGGGCGTTCAGGCGTCGTACTCCTAACGGGGCGGAGTGAGTAGCGGGTCGCGAGTAGCGCGCATCCGCTTCCCTCATTGGTTTGAATTTCGGCCACTCGGCGCACGTCGAGTGGCTTTTCGTTTTTCGGCGAGCGAATCCCGGAGCTTGCTCTACTCGCTAGTCGCTACTCACTACTCGCTACTTATTTCACCGTGACGAAACTCGTTCTCGCTACTCGCAAAAGCCCGCTTGCCCTCGCGCAGACGGAAATGGTCGCGGCGCATTTGCGCGCACAGCTCGGCGTTGAAACCGAGCTGCTCAAGATCGTCACGACGGGCGACAAGCAGACGGAATGGTCGCTGGAAAAACGCGGCGGCAAAGGCTTGTTCACGAGCGAACTCGAAGCGGCTTTGCAACGTCGTGAAGCGGATGTCGCGGTGCATAGCACGAAGGACCTCCCCGGCGATATGCCGGCGGGCCTCGCCATCGGCGGGTACATGCCGCGGGCCGACACGCGCGATGTGCTCGTCCTCCGCGCGGGGGTCGAAACGCCGAAGCTCCTCGCCACCGGCAGCCCGCGTCGGCGTTTGCAGGTGAAGGCGCTTTTTCCCGCCGTCGAGTTCACCGAGATTCGGGGCAACGTGGACACGCGCCTGCGCAAAATCGGCCAGCAGCACGTGGCCGATGGCACGATTCTCGCCGCGGCCGGCATGAAGCGGCTCGGCATCGATGCGTGGCCCGACGTGGAATTGGCGCCGCTCGATTTCACGCAGATGGTTCCCGCGGTGGGGCAGGGCGCCATCGCGATCCAGTGTCGCGAGGACGATGCCGCGAAATACGCGGCGGTGTTCGATGCGGCCACGATGCGTTCGGTGACGGTCGAGCGGGCATTTCAAAACGCCCTTGGCGGCGGCTGCCACACGGCGTTTGCGGCGCATGTTGCGGGCGAAACGCTGTATCTTTTCCACGAAAACATCGGAGCTAAGAGCATGCCGCTCACCGCCGCCGATTTCGCGGCGCCCGCCGAGACGGCGAATCGCGTTTTAAAGGAGCTCGGGCTACTGGGCTAAGGGCAGGCCTAGAATTATCGCCCGCGAATCACGCAAATTCGCGCGAATAGCGGGTCCGCATTATTCGTGTGCATTCGCGTCATTCGCGGGCAACTTTCTGATCCGATGGCTTCATCCGCATCTGCACCGCTTTCCGGCAAACGCATCGCAGTGACGCGCTCGCGCGAGCAGGCGTCCGAACTTTCGAGCAAACTCTCCGAACTCGGCGCCGAAGTGATCGAATTGCCGCTGATTCACGTTTCGAAATCGATCGATCTGCACACCCTCAACGACGTGCTGCAGGAACTCGGCGGCTACGACTGGATCGTGTTCACGAGTTCGAATGGCGTGCGGTACTTTTTCGAGGAGTTTCATCGCATCTTCGAAGACATTCGCGCGCTCGGCATGCTGCGGTTCGCGTGCATCGGCGACGCCACGGCGAAGGCGATTCGCGAGCAGCATATCCGCGTCGAATGCCAGCCCAAGATCGCGACGGCCGAAGCGTTGGCCGAAGCGCTGATTGCGACGGGCAGCTTGGACAGCGCGAAAGTCCTGATCGTGACCGGCAATCTCAATCGCGACACGCTGATCAAGATGCTCGAGGAGGCGCGGGCGATCGTCGATCAGCTGCAGGTGTACAAAACGGAGAAGACGGATTTGAGCGATAACGCGGCGGCCGCGGATTTCCGCGCCCGCGGCGCCGATGCCATTTTGTTCGCGAGCTCGTCGGCAGTTCAGTCGTTCACCGATCAGGCCGCCGCGCTGAAGCTCGATAAGAAAGCGATCCGACCGCTTGCCGGCAGCATCGGCCCGCAGACGAGCGAAGCGATGAAGAAGGTCGGCATGCCGATCGCGTTCGAAGCATCGACACCGAGCTTGGATGCGCTCGTCGAGGCATTGGTGAAGAAGCTTTCCCGCGGATAGCCAGCTTTCCGCGGATCGCGGCCGCCCTCGGCCGCATTTTTGTTTCCGGAACCACGCGGCTTCGCCCGAAACTGCGGCTGGGGGCGGCCGCGCTCATAGACACGACTCCGGAAACGCCGGCCGGTCAATCGCACTGAATTCTGAGTTTGGTTTTCGCGGGTTTCGCGTGTTTCGTGGGTTCTTCTTTCGCCATGAAAGTCCCGTTCCTCGATCTGTCGCTGCAACACCAAGCACTGCGCGAACCGGCGCTCGCGGCGCTGACTGCCACGTACGACGCGACGCGTTTCTGTCTCGGTAAGGACGTCGAGGATTTCGAAAAGGCATTCGGCGCGACCTTGGGTTATCCGCGCGTTTTGGGCATGAACAGCGGCACGTCGCCACTCCACGTTGCGTGCATGATCGCGGGATTCGGCCCGGGCGACGAAGTGCTCACGACGCCCTTCACGTTTATTTCGTCGGCCTGGGGCATCAGCTATGTCGGCGCGACGCCAGTTTTCGCGGATATCGACGAGGGCACCTTCAACCTCGATCCGGCCAAGTTGGAGGCCGCGATCACGCCGCGCAGCAAGGGCATCGTCGTCGTTCACCTTTTCGGCCAACCGGCACGGATGGACGAGATCATGGCGATCGCGCGGAAGCATAACCTCTTTGTGATCGAAGACTGCGCGCAAGCCGTGGGCGCCAAATACAAGGACACTCCCGTCGGCGGCATCGGCGATGTGGGTACGTTCAGTTTTTATCCGACCAAGAACCTTGGCGGCTGCGGCGAGGGCGGTGCTTTCGTTTCCCGTCGCGACGAAATCCAAACGCAGGCGCGGCATATCCGCGTGCACGGTTCCGACCGGCGGTATTACCACGACATTGTGGGCGGAAACTTCCGGATGGATGGATTCCAGGGCGCGTTGCTCAACGTCAAATTGCCGCATCTCGCCCGTTGGACGGCTCGCCGGCAAGCGATCGCCGGGCGCTATCTCGCGGGCATCAAGCTCGCCGACGTGCGTTTGCCGGAGCAGCCGGCGTACGGAAAGTCCGTCTTCCATCAATTCACGATCCGGCATCCGCGCCGCGATGCCTTGCGCGAGCATCTCGCGAAGCGCGACGTCGGCACCGATCTGATTTATCCCGTGCCGCTGCACCTCCAGAAGTGTTACGCGCATCTTGGTTGCGGCAAAGGTTCGTTCCCGATCGCGGAGCGCGCGGCGGAGACTTGCGTGAGCCTGCCAATCTTTCCCGAACTGACGGACGCGCAAGTCGACCACGTCATCGAGTCGATCAATTCGTTCTGAGTTGGCCCGCGAAACACCGGAGCATCCGAAAGTCTGAGCCGTTGCCCGCTCTCCAATTTTTTCGTGTGATTCGTGGGTTTCGTGGGCTAACGTTTCCGCGGTTCGCCCATGGCAAAGACTTCCCCATCCAGAATCGGCATCCTAACGGCGGGAGGCGATTGCCCGGGATTGAACGCGGTGATTCGGGGCGTCGCGAAAGCGGCGATGCACTACGGCATCGAGGTCGTCGGGATTCGCGACGGTTTCCGAGGGCTGATCGAGAATCGCACGGTGCTGCTGGATAACCAAAACGTCAGCGGAATTCTCACCCAAGGCGGAACGTTTCTCGGCAGCAGTCGCGACAAGCCGCACAAGATGCCGCGAGGCAACAAGGTCGTGGACATGACCGAGGCCGCGGTGCGCAATTACGCGAAGCTGAAGCTCGATTGCCTCGTGTGCCTTGGCGGAAACGGCACGCAAAAGACGGCGTATCGTTTGCACACCAAGGGCGGCCTCAACGTCCTCACGTTGCCGAAGACGATCGACAACGACGTGGCCGAAACCGACATCACCTTCGGTTTCGATTCGGCCATGGCGATCGCGACCGAAGCGATCGATCGGTTGCACACGACGGCGACGAGTCATCAACGCATCATCGTGTGCGAGGTGATGGGCCATGACGCCGGCTGGCTTTGTCTCGGCGCTGGAATCGCCGGCGGTGCGGACGTCGTCCTGATTCCTGAAATCCCGTACGATCTCGAATCGGTCGCGCGTCACCTGCTGCGGCGTCAGAAGGCCGGCAAACGCTTTTCCTTGGTGGCGGTCGCCGAAGGCATCGTTTCGCGCGAAGAAGCGAATGCGCGTGCGGCGACCAAGCGCGTGAACGCCGCGTTCCGTGCCGAGGCCGCCGGTGGCATCCACCTGGTGGAAGAGCCCGTGGCGAGCCGCCTCGCGCGGCAGCTCCAGCATTTGACCGGCGTCGAGGCCCGCGTGACGTCGCTCGGGCACGTGCAACGCGGCGGTCCGCCCACGCCATTCGATCGGCTGCTCTGCACGCGGCTTGGGACCAAAGCGGGGGAGCTTCTCGCCCAACGGCGGTACAACATCATGGTCGGGCTGAAGGCGAACGAATGCGTGCCGATCCCGCTCAAGCGGGTCGCGGGAATCAAGCGGGTCGTGCCGCTCGATCATCCCTGGATCACGACGGCGCGTCTCGTCGAAACCTGCCTGGGAGACGAGCCGAAGGGGCCAAGCCGTGCTGCCCCGCGGGGGACACTGTAACGCGGGGAGGGGCAAGGTCCTGAAGGTCGCGGCTGGATTTTGCAGTTTGCAAAGTTTCGCGTCTCTTCGCGTCATGCCCGACTCGCGCCTGCTCGAGCGGCGGGTGAACTAGACCATGATTGACGGCGTACGACTCAAAGTTTGCGGACTGACTTCGCTGGTGGACGCGCAATTCGCGGACCGCTGTGGCGCGGACTATCTCGGCTTCATTCTGTACCCGAAGTCGCCGCGTTACATTCCGCTGCCGCAATATCAAGCGATGGCCGCGCGATTGCCCGATCGGCGGAAAGTCGCGGTCACGGTCGAACCCGACGTCAACGAGCTGGCGTTGATGGCCGCCGATTTCGATTTCTTTCAAATCCACTTTCGCCACGACCTTCCGCTCGTGACGCTCGCGAGCTGGGCCAAGGTCGTGGGGATCGAAAAGCTCTGGCTCGCCCCGAAGCTGCCGCCGAACGTAGACGTATCGGCGACGATGCTACGTATTTCGCGCTACTTTCTGCTCGATACCTTCCAGCCCGACAGCTTCGG
>CBINOT010000057.1:0-28371 GCA_966252355.1 uncultured Opitutus sp.
CGGGCCGCGGTCGTCGGGCACGACTGGGGCGGGGCGGTCGGGTGGGCGCTGGCCTCGGGGTCCCGGTCCGTCGTGTCGACCAGCTGGCGCAAATTGTCGGTCGTCCACTCCGCGCCGAAAATCATGAGCCGGGTCGAACTGCTGGGCGGCGTGATGATGCCGATGGCGGCGATCGGCGCGTAGTTGGCCGCGAAGTAAAAGGTTTCGGCGAACCACAGCGGCAGCGCGCGCGAAAGCCGATTCAGTTCGTCCTCGGGTTGATCGAGCGCCTTCTCGATCTCCGGATAACCTGGCAACGCAAGCTGCGCGAAAGCGATCCGGCGCAGGCGACCTTCTTTCGGCGGCAACACTTGCGCCACGAGCGATTCGAGCCCGTAAAACCAGACGGGTTTGCTCACCGTAATCAGCCCGACTTTGGCCGCGGTGCTTGCGCCAGCGGGATCGCCCGGCTCGACCGCCGATTGATGCGGTGCCGCGAGCATTTCGGCGATCGCGTTGGAAAAGCCATGCAGGCGGTCTTCAAGCTCCGGTCGATTCAAGCCGAAGAGAATATCGAGCACATGCTGGGCAGCGTCGGGTTGGCGAACCGCCAGGTAGGCCTGCAAGAGATTGAGGCCGGTAGCCGGCCCGTGCCGCTCCGCGTCGTAGCGCGGCGCCACGAGCTCGATGATTTCAGTCACATGCCCGTGCGCGCCCAAATCGCCCGACACGGTGACGAGCACATCGGCGCGATCGCCGGCCGACGCGAGCAACTCCTCATAAATCGCGATCGCACCCGCCAAATCCTTCGCCTCGAGTTTCTCCCGCGCCGCGACCAGCCGCGCCTTCACGCTGTTCGCGGCGGCCCCAGCGCCACTGTCGCCGCTCGCTTCGGAGGTCGCGCTTGCCTCAGGCGTCGGCTTCTTCGCGGTAAATCGATCGAGAAAACCCATGGGCGGAAGAAAAGGCGCCGAGCGTTATGGAGCGACGCAAAAAGGGTGAGTCCGGCGAACCGTTCCCGTAACTATATTGCCCCGTGAAGCAGAGCGGAACGCGTAGGCAACCACCCCGGCAAGAGCTGTGGTTATGACGAGCTCCTTGGACGGCGACGTCGTGCGCTGCTCGTCGCGGCGGCTGAAGCCACACCGGCCAAATGCGACAGCGCGATGGCCCGCGCCGCCGGGTCCGCGACGTGGCCGAACACTTGGCTAGCGAGCGTCGCTTCCGCGCCAATCTTAAGGCCGATCAGCACGAGCACCGCGCGCCAGAACCAGCGGTCGATTTCGCTCGAGCGCAGCTGGGCCAGCGCGAGGAAAGCGAGCATGCTCGTCGATATGCCCGACAAGCCGGCGTAGCGCTGCAACGCCGGTTCCGTCAGGTACAACACGCCTCCGATGATCGTCGGCGCCACCAAATAGAGCAGGCGCGTTCGGACCGGCAGCAGGCGTTCGACCCACATGCCGGCCGGGATCAAAACGGCCAAGTTCCAGAACAAGTGGCTGCGACTGTAATGCACCCAGTGCGTTGTCACGATCCGCCACCATTCCCCACCGGTAATCGCCGGCCGGTCGTACACGAGCGCGTTCATCCCCGATGGCCATAGGAACAACCCCAATGCCGCGACGACCGTGGCAATCGTCGCCCAAGGCACCGGAAGCGCCGACCGAGCTGAGGGGGCGGAAGAATTCAACGCCTGCGGATTAGCCATCCCGCCGGGAGCAACACAAGGCGGATATTGGTCCGACGGGGCTGGACGGTTCTAATGTCGGGAAGAGCTTTCCCGCCGCGATATTGAACCGGCGCGCTCACAACGCAGTCACGCTCGTCCCAGTGCGGGTGGCGACCAGGGCGCAGACTTTCGGCACGTACATGCGTGTTTCCGCCGGCAATGCGTCGGCTACGCCCGCGTAATCTTTGGCGCGCCGCGTCGCCAGCGCGCGGCTCACGCGGCCTTCGCCCGCGTTGTAGGCGGCGATCGCCAACGGCCAGTCCCCGAATTTCGCGTGAAGCTGATGCAGGTAACGCGCGGCGGCTCGCGCCGAACGCTCGGGGTTCGTCCGTTCGTCCGGCATAAACGTGCCGAGCCCAAACTGCTTGGCGGTGTCGGGCATGAACTGAAAAAGCCCGCGTGCGCCGGTCGGACCGCGCGCGTTCGGGTTGAGCGAGCTTTCCGCTTCGGCCAGCCAGGCGAGCGCGGGCGGCACGCCTTCCGCCGTGAAGGCCGTGCGCAGCGTAGGCATGAGTGCCGCCGCTCGCGCCGGCACCGGCCGAGTCTTCACGCGCGCGAGCCAAACGTCGTAGTACGGCATCGCCTGGAGCGCGGAGGCGGAGGGTTGCTTTGGCCGCGGAGCCGCTTTCGCCAGCGGCGGCGTGGGCGGTACCGCCGGCGCCGGAGCGGTACGAGGTGGAGCAGAGGGGGTTGGCGCCGGCGTACGCGCCGGGCGAATCTCACGCGCGACTTCGAGTTCATCGAGCCGTTGTTCCAGCCAATCGGCCAAATCGTCATCGGCGCCCAATGTACGCAACGTGGTAAGCGCTCCCCTCGCCTGCGGCGCGTATTCCGCGAGGTCTTCCAAAGAATCGCTTTGCAGCGCGCCCTGAAGTCGCACCGCAAACGCCTCCCACTGCTCCTTCGTGGGAAACTCGTACTCCGCCTTCACTTCCGGCGGCGCCAATTCGTCAAAGAGCTGCTGGCCCAATTGGAAAAGCGGCTCGGTATCGATTTCGGCTCCCGCCGATTTCGGCGCCGGCGTCGTACCGCTTGCCGGGGTGCTTGTGGGTGCCGCGTCGAGACGTGCGCTTAAGACGATCAATAATCCCGCGAGCGCTCTCGCGCGGGACCTGCCTGCCAAAGCCTCGGAAGCGCCGGACATCGCGATCCAGAGACACCGCACATCTTGAAACGGTGCAATGCGGATGGCACTTTTGTGCCGGGCGTCGGCGTTTCAGCGATCGCTCGCTGCGCCAACGGCTTCCAAGCAGCACCGGTGTCGTGCCCCCGGCGCACAGCGGCAAACCGGCCGTTTCCGGTCACGAACCGGCTGCGTAGTTCTCGGAGCAGACCGGGTTTCCCGTTTGACCCTCCCGCGCGTACGGCTACCTAGGACCCCTTTCTCTTTTGAATCGCGTCCACATCAAGACGTACGGCTGCCAGATGAACGAGCGCGACAGCGAGGCTGTCGCGGCGATGTTGCGCGGTCGGGGGTATCGGATCGTGGCCGACGAAAACGACTGCGACATTCTGTTGCTGAACACCTGCAGTGTGCGGGACGCCGCCGAGCAGAAGGCGATCGGCAAGGCAGGCTACCTGCAGCAGCGAAAAAAGAAACAGCCGGACTTCGTGCTCGGGATCCTTGGCTGCATGGCGCAGAACCGCGGCGCGTCGCTGCTCGATCAGTTGCCGGACGTCGACCTCATCATCGGCACGCAAAAGTTTCACCAAGTCCCGGACTACCTCGATAACTTACGCGCCGCGCGCGAGGCGGGCGTGCCGATCGGCAAGAGCATCGTCGATATCGGCGAGGAAGCGGGCTCGCAGAATACGATCAAAGACCATCTCGCCCCAGAGCCGGCCGCGGATGGCGCGATCGAGCGACAGGTCACGGCCTTCGTTTCGATCCAGCAGGGCTGCAACATGGATTGCGCGTTCTGCATCGTGCCCAAGACGCGCGGCGACGAACGCTCGCGGCCGATGGACGACATCGTGGCGGAATGTCGGGCACTCGCCGCGCGGGGCGTCCGCGAAATCACGCTCCTCGGCCAGATCGTGACGAGCTATGGCCGGCGCGACTACGCGCACACCGGCGGCGTGACGCCCTTCGTGCAATTGCTCGAACGCGTGCACGAGATCGACGGCATCGAGCGCATCCGGTTTACCTCTCCGCATCCGCGCGGCTTCAAAGACGATTTGGTCGCGGCATACGGTCGATTGCCGAAGCTGTGCGGCTACGTGCATTTGCCGATGCAGTCCGGCAGCAACCGGATCTTGCGCGCGATGAACCGGCCGTACACGCGCGAGCGGTACAAGGAAATCGTCGATTCCCTCCGCGCGGTGCAGCCGGCGATGTATTTTTCGACCGACGTAATCGTCGGCTTCCCTGGCGAAACCGAAGAGGATTTCGCGCAGACCCGCGAGCTGTTCGAAGCCTGCGACTTCGACATGGCCTACGTCTTTAAATACTCGATTCGCACCGGCACGCCGGCAGCGACGCTTCCCGACCAAGTCGCCGACGACGTGAAGGAGCATCGCAATCAAGTGCTGCTCGGCGTGCTCGAACAAAACTCGCTGCGCCGCACCGCCAGGCTGGTCGGCCAAGTCGAAGAAGTGCTGGTCGATGGCCGCGACAAGAGTGGCCAGCGTTTCACCGGCCGGACCCGCGGCAATCGCGTGTGCGTTTTCGACGCCCGCCCGAAACTCGTCGGCTCGCTCGTCCCGCTGCGCATCGAGCGCGCGACGGTGAGTACGCTGTATGGCACGGTGGTGTGAGCACGTATAACTCCTGCTCGTAATCGTGATCGTGATCGCCTAACACCCCTCCGAATGCCAAAGACGTACTTCGATCACGAAAAGCTCCGCGTGTATCAAGAGGCGTTGCATTTCGTCGCGTTCATCGACCCGGTGCTCTCGGAGTTTCCGGCTAAGATCGCGGCACGCGATCCGTTAGATCGCGCGTCGACTAGCGTGGTGTTGAATATCGCAGAAGGTAACGGGAAGCGATCACGGGCAGACCGTTGCCGCTTTTTGGATATCGCACGAGGATCTGCGTTAGAATGTGCCGCCTGCTGGGATGTGTTGGTCGTTAAAAAGCACTCGGCTTCGGATCGCGTGGCTCAAGGCAAAGAATCGCTGGTGGCGATTGTCTCAGTGCTCATCGGTCTCCTCGATACGTTTGGCGCTGAATTACAAGAGGGTGCCGTCGAGTACGGAGGTCCGGCGTGCCAGATCGATCACGATTAAGATCACGAGCACGAGTCAGACCACAATCCACGCTTACTATCTTCTCATGAGCCTTCTTCTCGCCACTCTCATTCCCGGATTGGTCCTACTCGGGTTGGGCGTGCCGTTATTGTTGAACAACACGTCGTACACGACGCTGCTGAAGCGGTTTCCCCGGTCGCAGCGCGCGGCATTTGTATTTTTCGGCGCGGGGGCGGCGTGGTTCCTCTACGCGGTCTGGCATCTCTCGCAGGCGGATTTCGGGGACTATCACGTTGCGCTCTTCATCGGCTTCGCCGCGGTCGCGGTGCTCTCGTTCAAATGCGTGCCGGACTTTCTCGCGGTGCGCGGGCTTAGCGCCTTGATCCTCATGACGGCCATGCCGCTGCTCGACGCGGCTTACATGGAATACGACAAGCCGCAGCGCCTCGCGATGGTGACGCTCGTGTATATCGCTATCTCGTTCGCCATCTGGCTCGGCGCGCAGCCGTGGCGGCTGCGCGATTTCTTCAGTTGGTTGTTCGCGCGCGCGGAGCGGACCCGCACCATCGGCGGATTATTGTCGGGCTACGGCTTGTTGCTCGCCGTCATCGCGTTCACGTATTGATCGCGATCATGCCGACCGCCACCCTGCCCGCGCGCATGACTTCGCCCGACGGTTCCGCGATGACGCCATTCGGCTCCAGCGGAGCGAACGTGCCCGTGCTGATCATCATCGCGGGCCCGGCCGGATCGGGGAAAAGCACCTTGTGCGATCGGCTCGTCGCCGAAGTGCCGGAGTTCACCCGGGTCGTGACGACGACCACGCGCTTGCCGCGCGAGGGCGAAATCAACGGCGTCCATTATCATTTTTTCAGCCCGGACGAATTCGAACAGCGCGTCGCCGCCGGCGAATTCCTCGAGTGGGCGCAGGTGCACGCGCAGACGGAATCCGAAAAACGTTTCCGGCTCTATGGAACGCTGAAAGCCAGCGTGCTCGAACCGCTCGCCGCCGGAAAAAGCCTGGTCATGAGCATCGATGTGCAGGGCGTCGACGCCGTGCGACGGGTCGCCCAGACCGATCCGCGGATTCAACGTGCGCTGACGACCGTTTTCATTCGGGTCGATCGCGAGCGCTTGATCGCCCGCATGCGGGCCCGTGCGCAAGATCACGAAGATGAAATCGCGCGGCGCATGGCGACGGCGGAAAAGGAACTGCGGGAAGCGCCGAAGTTCGATTTCGTCATCGATAGCCACACACGCGATGAGGATTTCCACGCGCTGCTCGCCATCGTGGCGAAAGCGCGGCAGCGCGCGAAAGCGAAATGATGTGCGGCGGGGTCTCCGTACCCCGCCGTCGCGATTTTCACGCGAAACGTCGGTTTAATTTTCGCACGCGTTCGACCGCACGGCCGGACGGCAGGTTGCGAAGACGCCGCCCTAGATGCGATTCATGTGAATCGTGGTCACGTTGGGCGCTCGCGCCATCGGCGTCCTACTGCTCGTCGACCACGTAATGACTGCCCCGGCTGCGCGGATTGAGCGCCGCCGCGTGCACGACGAGCAGCGCCGTCTGGATGGCATTGCGTAGCTCGACGAGTTCGCGGGTCAAACGACAGCCACGATAAAAACTCTGAATCTCTTCACGCAATTCGAGCAGAATGCGACGCGCGCGCGTCAGCCGTTTGGGCGAACGCACGACGCCGGCGTAATTCCACATCGTGTGCTGAATTTGCAGCATGTCCTGCCGAACGAGCACGGGATCGGCCTCGCGCGTCGGGCTTTCCCAGGGCCGCGGCTCCGGCTGGCGGAATGTCTCGCGCGCGATGTCGGCGGTATCCGCGATGGCCGTGAACTTCGCACTGACGAGGCATTCGAGCAATGACGTGCTCGCCAAGCGGTTCGCGCCGTGCAGGCCCGTGCAGCCGTTTTCCCCGATGGCGTTCAGGTGGCGGATGCTGGTGCGCCCATGCAAATCGGCGTGCACGCCGCCGCAGGCAAAATGCGCCGCCGGCACGACCGGAATCGGCTCGCGAGTGATGTCCACCCCGTATTCGCGACAACGCTGGTAGATATTGGGAAAGCGCTCGCGAATGAAGTCCGGCTTCATCGCCGACAAATCCAGATACACGCAAGGCTCGCCGCTCTTCGCAAGCTCGTGATTGATCGCGCGCGCGACAATATCGCGGGGCGCGAGCGAACCGCGCGGATTGAGCGGATCCATGAACGCGTCGCCGTTCGCATTCCGCAGCACGGCGCCTTCCCCGCGGATGGCCTCGGTGATCAAAAACCGCGGTGCGTTTTTCTTCGCAAAGACGGTCGGGTGAAATTGCACGTACTCGAGATCGATCAAGCGCGCGCCAACGCGATAGGCCATCGCCACACCGTGGCCCACGCTGCCGGGCTGGTTCGTCGAGTGGAGGAAAATCTGCCCCAGCCCGCCGGTCGCGAGGATCGTCTTTTTCGCGACGATCGCGAACGTCTCACCCGTTTCCGTATTGAGCACGTACGCGCCGAAACAGGTAAGCGGTTCGTAGCGATCGCGCACGTCATCGGCATTGTGCGAGAGCGTGAGGAGGTCGATCGCCACGCAACCGCAACGACGCGAAATCGCCGGCGTGGCGTCGACGCGCTTCACCACCGTAGCGAGAATCGCATGTCCGGTGGTGTCTTTCGCGTGGATGATTCGCCGCGCGCTGTGTCCGCCCTCGCGGGTAAAATCCAAGCCGCCGCCGGGCTCGCGATCGAACGCGATGCCGAGCTCGCCGATCAAGAGTTCCTCGACGGCCTTCGGACCCTCTCGGACGAGATGTTCGACCGCCGCCGGATTCGCGGTGCCGTCGCTCGCTTCGACGATGTCGCGCGCGAGCAATTCGGGATCGTGGCCGACATCGTAGATGATCCCGCCCTGTGCCCAATCGCTGTTCGCCTGCAGCGGGCCATCGAGCGACAGGAGCTCGACCTTGAGCCCGCGTTTCGCCGCTTGCAGGGCATACGCCGAACCCGCCAGTCCGGCGCCAATGACGAGGCAGTCCGTCCGGAGAATGTTCATTTGCGCGAGCGCCGGCGGTGCGTCGCGGGCGGATGACCTGCCGCCTTCGCGGTCGGCCCGATCAGCGTAAGGCTGAGGTCGGCCGCAACCGCCGAATGCGTCAACGCGCCGATGCTAATGACGTCGACGCCCGGCAACGCATAGTCGCGCAGCGTTTCGAGACGCACGCCGCCGGAAACTTCGATCACGGCGGCGCCGGCGATGAGCGCCACGGCTCCGCGCACCATCTCGGGCGACATGTTATCGAGCAGGATGACGTCGGCCCGGGCCCGCAGCGCCTCTTTCACTTCGGCGAGAGTCTTCGCCTCGACTTCGATCTTGGCCAAATGCGGCGCCGCATTACGCGCCAGTTGCACTGCTCGGGTGAGCGAACCGGCGGCGGCGATGTGGTTGTCCTTGATGAGCACGTGCTCGCCGAGCGACGAACGATGATTGAAGCAGCCGCCGCAACGCACCGCGTATTTTTCGAGTGCGCGCCAGCCCGGCGTCGTCTTGCGCGTGTCGATGATCCGGACGTTCGTGCCTTTGACCGCGTCGGCGAATTTTCGCGCCTGCGTGGCGATGCCTGAGAGCCGCTGCAGGAAATTCAATGCCGTGCGCTCCGCGGTCAGCAGCGAGGCAGTGGGCCCGGCGACCGAAAGGACGCGTCCACCGCGTGCGATGCGTCCGCCCTCCTCGGCCGTGATCCCGACGCGCAGGGCCGGATCGACGCGCGCGAAAACCCGCGCGGCCACCGCCAAGCCGCACACCACCAGATCCTGCCCCGCTTCGATGAAGGCGCGAGAGCGATGACGCGGCCCGAAGATGGCGCGGCTCGTGACATCCCCAAGCCCAGCGTCTTCATCCAGCGCCAAGTCGATCAAGTGATCGGTGCGAACGGTGATCATGGATCGGGGATTAGGAGGCCCCAACGTGCGCTCGGCAACGGCGAAGGTAAGGCGGAATGTGTCTGGTGTGGCACGGGCGTCCTGCCCGCGCAGGCGGCGCGATGCGCCGTCCATGCCACGGCTCGATCCGGCTCAATCCGTCGGCGCCAGTTCGAACATCCGATCGATGCAGCGCAGCGCGCGTTTCCGCATCTCTTCGTCGAGCGTAATGATTTGGTCCGGCCGAGGCGACCGCAGTGCATCGCGCACTTTCTCCAGTGAATTCAGCTTCATGTAGGGGCACAAGCGGCAGCCGCCGATGAACGATTTCTCCGGCGCCTCCACTTGCAACCGCCCCACCAAGCCGCACTCGGTCAGCATCAGATAATATGGCGCGCCGGTCGTTTTGACGTACTTCATCATCGCCCCCGTGCTGCCCACGAAATCCGCCGCGCGCGCGACTTCGGCGGTGCATTCGGGATGCGCCACTACCTTAAGGCCCGGGAATTGCCGCCGCGCTTGCGCAATGTCCGCCGGAGTGAACTCGTCGTGGACCATGCAGGTGCCGTCCGACGTGATGATTTCCTTGTCGACCCCGCGCCGCTTCAACTCATCGCGCACATTCTGGCCCATGAGCCGATCGGGGACGAAGAGGATCCGTTTCGCCGGCAGATTCGAGACGATGTGGTACACATTGCCCGACGTCACGCAGACGTCGGACTCGGCTTTTACTTCCGCCGTGCTGTTGATGTAGCAAACGACCGTGGCGTCCGGATAAGCGGCCTTCAGCTTCCGTAGATCCGCACCGGTGATCGAATCGGCCAGCGAGCAGCCGGAACCGCGGTCGGGCACCACGACGGTTGCTTCCGGCGAGAGGATTTTTGCCGTCTCGGCCATGAAAACCACCCCGGCGAAAACGATCATCTTCGCCTGCGCTTCCTTGGCTTTCATGCTCAAGAAGTACGAATCGCCCCGAAAGTCGGCGACGCCGTAAATGATCTCCGGTTCGACGTAGGAATGAGCGAGGATCACCGCGTTCTTTTCCGCCTTCAGCCGATTGATTTCCAAGGTAAGCGGCGCTATTTCCCGGCACGTCTCGAGGTTCCATTTCTTGCCGCGTGGATCGCAGTCCACGTGCATCATCGAGCGCAATAGCCGCTCGGCTTCGACTTCAATGGCGTCCTCGGTGGCGATCATCGCCGCCAATGAAATGCCGTCGGCCGCGACAGTCAAAGCGGAGTTCAGCGGCGAGCCGTTGCGGCAACGCGGGGGATACGCTTTGTCTTCGTCATTTCTATCCGCGGCGCGGCCACGACAATTCATCATTACACTTGCCGGGCGGCGGCTTTTTTCGATGACCGTTCCGCGTGCATATCTGCTTTGCCACAATCCTATTGGCGGCTCACCCCACGACTCTCGACAAGCTACGCCGCATCCCGACGGAAACGTGGATCAGTCTGGCCATTTTTGCCGTGGGGGTATTCGTGATTGTGAAGCTTTGGCGAACATTGCGGCACATTAACGATTACGCGCCGTATCTCGCATGCTGCGTCGCCGCCTGCTGCGTTTTCTTCTATTGGGTCTACAGCCGCACCGAGCCGGCGTTTTTGACTCCGGTCGTCGAGCGACTCGCGCCATTTTTCCCGAGCCACACGCAGCAACAGCAGAATATCGAGCAATCGAAGCGCGCGCGTGAAGGGTGACTAGCTGTCTGGAGCGGAGGCATTTACATGTGGCAACACTAGCCGCTTCGTAGCAATGGGTAGCGCAAAGGGAACCGACGGCGGCGGGGCACCACTATTGCGCTAATTCCCCGCTATCATGAAAAACCGAATCATTCCTATGCTGGCCTTCGTCGCGTTGTGCGGCGGGACCACTCTCTTCACTTCCGGCTGCTCAAGCTCCCCGACCGCTAAAAGCACCGGTGAGTACATCGACGATGCGGCGATCACCGCGAAAGTGAAAGCAGCCATGGTCCGCGACCCGGTCGTCAAAGTGCTCCAGGTGAACGTCGACACGTTCAAGGGCACCGTGCAATTGAACGGCTTCGTCGACACGGCCGACCAGAAGGCGCGCGCCGAGCAGATCGCCCGCACCGTCCCGGGCGTCGCCAACGTTCAGAATCAGCTCACGGTCAAAACGCAGGCGATGCGCTAAGGACCGTCTTTCAATTCGCTTTGGCGGCGGCGGCGTTCACGCCTTCGCTGCCCAAAAAAAATCGGCCGACGACGTCGGCCGATTTTTTGTCGATGCGCTGAGTGGAGCGGATCGGATTAGATCGCGATCTGCGGCCGGGACGGCTCGGGCCAATCGACGTGGAAGAATTTTCCACGCGGTTGATCGACGCGCTCGTAGGTGTGCGCGCCGAAGTAGTCGCGTTGCGCTTGGAGCAAGTTAGCCGGCAGACGCGCCGAGCGATAGCCGTCGTAGTACGACAGCGCCGAGCTGAACGTCGGGGCCGGGACGCCGCATTCCGCCGCGAGCGCGACGACTTTGCGCCAGTTTTCCTGCGCGTTCTTGACCGTTTTGTTGAAGTACGGATCGAGGAGCAGATTCGCCAGGTCGGGCTTCCGCGCATAGGCCTCGGTGATCTTCTGCAGGAAGCCGGCGCGAATGATGCAACCGCCGCGCCAAATCTGCGCGATCTGCCCGAAGTCGAGCTTCCACTTGTACTCCTTCTGCGCTTCGCGCATCAGCTGAAAGCCCTGCGCGTACGAGCAAATCTTGGAACAGTACAGCGCGTCGTGGATCGCTTCGACGAGCGCCTTCTTGGAACCGCGGTACTTCTTGCCGGGGCCTTTCAAAATCTTCGAGGCCGCCACGCGTTCGTCTTTCACGGCGGACAAGCAGCGCGCGAACACCGCTTCGGCGACCGTCGGCGCCGGCACGCCCATGTCGAGCGCGTTGGTCGAGGTCCATTTGCCGGTGCCCTTTTGGCCAGCGGTATCGAGGACGACATCGACGAACGCTTTCTTCGACGCCGGATCTTTCTGCTTCAGGATGTCCGCGGTGATCTCGATCAGGAAACTGCCGAGAATCCCTTCGTTCCATTCCGAGAAAATCGCGCCCATTTCGGCGGCTTTCAGACCGAGCAGGCCCTGCATCAACGCGTAGGCCTCACAGATCATCTGCATGTCGCCGTACTCGATTCCGTTGTGGACCATCTTCACGTAATGGCCCGCGCCGTTCTCGCCGATGTACGTCGAGCACGGAACGCCGCCGACGATCGGCTTGCCGGGAGCGGCGCCGGTGAGCGGCTTGCCGGTCTTCGCGTCCACTTTTGCCGCGATCGCGTTCCAGATCGGCTCGAGTTCCTTGTACGCCGCAGGGTCGCCGCCCGGCATCAGCGCCGGACCGAAACGGGCGCCTTCTTCGCCGCCGGACACGCCGGAGCCGATGAAACGCAGGCCTTTTTCGCGGAGCGCTTTTTCGCGGCGAATGGTGTCGAGCCACAGCGCGTTGCCCCCATCGATGATAATGTCGTTCTGCTCCAGCAGCGGCACCAAGCCATCGATCACCGCGTCGGTCGCTTTGCCAGCTTGGACCAGGATGACGATTTTGCGCGGCTTTGCCAGCGACTGCACAAACTCCTCGAGCGTTTTCGAGCCGACCAGGCCGCCCGGAGTGTTCGGGTTCTCGGCCACGAACTTGTCGGTCTTCTCCGTCGTACGGTTGTAGACCGAGATTTGGAAGCCGTGGTCGGCTATGTTGAGCGCGAGATTCTGACCCATGACGGCGAGGCCGATGAGTCCGATGTCAGAGTGCGTTTTTGCCATGGCGGAAGGAAGGGAAAGTCGAGCACTAGCTTAACCCCCGCCAAAACCAACCCGAATTTAGTCGTATGTCATAAAAATGACACACGTGTCCGCGCGGCTAAGCGCAGCTTATTTCATCGCGTTTTTCGTGGGCAAGAACGTCGCCAAACGTTCCACCACGGGGGTGGCCCAGGCGGGCTCGTTGCGCTCGTAGATCCAGTTGAATCCGACGATCGTGCACACCAAGCCGACGATCACGGTCAGCACGACCTTGTTCATCTTGGCGACCTTCCTCAGAACGAGGACCAGAATGACAAGTGCGAGCAGCGCGGCGCCGATCCGCAGCCAAATACCGGCGGGCACAGCGTGCAGGCGTTCCAAGATCGAAGGATTGGGGTTTGGCGCAACGGCGGCGGACATACGTCTCGTGAACGTGCTCCTCATCGGCTCGAAATCGAGCGAAGAGCTTATCGCCTCGGGAAATTACGAAATTTTCGCGGCCCCGCCGGACTCTTCCTGCGGCGGTGGATTTCCGGCGTCCGCGGCATGATCCCCGCGCGTCGCGCAGTTGATCCAAGCCGTCGCGCCATCCGCATAGTGTTCTTTTTTCCAGATCGGGAGCCGCGCTTTCGCCTCATCGATGATGTAACGACAGGCGTCAAAGGCCGCGCCGCGATGTTCAGCCGTGACGCCAACCCAGACCGCTAGCTCCCCGAGCTTCAAATGCCCGATGCGATGCACGCCCGCCGCGTCGATCAGCGCGAATTTCTGGCGTGCCTCTGCCAGAATGCATTCACCCTCCTTTTCGGCGAGCGGCGCGTAAGCCTCGTACTCGAGCGACCTCACGGGCTGGCCATCGTTGCGATTACGAACCCAGCCCTCGAAGGTCACACAGGCCCCCGCACGCTCGTCCCCGAGCGCACGCTGCAGGACAACGGTATCGATGGCGTGAGGTGATATTCGAAACATGCGTTGGTCGCCCATGGCGCTAGCCGCCGGCTACGGGAGGAATAAACACGATGCGATCGCCGTCGCGCAGCGTCGTCGTCGCGCTGACGAACTCGTCGTTCACTGCGGCGCGAATGCGCTCGGGCGGCAGCGTGAAGCCGTGGCGCGTTCGCAATTCGGCGTAGAGCGCCGTCGGCGTGGCTGCACTTGTCACGATCGTTTCCTCCGAGAGGCCGCGCTGCTCACGGACAATGGCGAAATACTGAATGTGGATCGTGGGCATGCTGCCGGACGCCGGTCCGAGACCGCCGCTACTTGGCGCGGTAGTCGCTCTTCCCGCCGGTTTTTTCGATGAGGCGGACGCTTTTGATTTCGATCCCGTGCGAAACGGCCTTGGCCATATCGTACAAGGTTAACGCCGCAACCGAGGCGCCGGTGAGCGCTTCCATTTCCACGCCGGTTTTCGCGTGCGTTTGCACGCGGCAATGAATTGTCACCGTCGTGCGCGCGACGTCCGGCTGAATTTCGATTTGGCAGTTGTCGAGCGGCAGGGGGTGACAGAGCGGGATCAACTCGCTCGTTTTCTTTGCTCCCATCACGCCGGCCAAGATCGCGGTCTGGAAAATAGGCCCTTTCTTGCTCTGGATTTCCCCGTCGCGCACCAGCGCCGCGAGTTCCGGCGGCAACGCGACCACCGCCACCGCATGCGCGGTTCGCCGCGTCACGGGCTTCTCGCCCACATTGACCATGGTCGGCCGATTCTGCGCATCGAGATGAGAGAACATCGCGCCGCACTATCGCTGCGGCGCTCGTAAGATTCAACGCCGTTGTCGCCGTCGACGCCCTGCGCGTTCAATCCGAGTTTGTCACGTAATACGTGACAACGCCGTCTGAGGTTGCGGAACGAAAGCGCGCCAGGATCAGATCCACGACCAAAAGGGCACGACGGTGCCGACGGGGAACTGCGATCGCTCGGCGGGCAGCTCGACGAAGCCGTCGGTGCCGATCAGGCCGGCGAAATCGCCGGAAGTGTTGGTCGCGACGGGCGCCGCTAACAACTCGGCGCGCGGACCGCTACTCAGGGAAACGGGTAGGAAATAAGCGAGTTTAGGCGCAAAGGTCACCGGCTCGGCGAGCGCCGCGGTGCGCCGTGGCGCGGGGGATAAACCGCTGGCGCGCGCCAGCGCCGGCAGCACGTAACGATGCAGACAGGTATAGCACGACACGGGATTGCCCGGCAGCGCAAACACCAGCGTTTGGCGGGCGCTCACGCCAAACCACATCGGTTTGCCCGGGCGCTGCGCGACGCCGTGAAATTTTTTCTTCACGCCCTGCCGCTCGAGCTCCCCGGGGATGAAGTCGAACTTACCTTTCGAAACGCCACCGATGACGATCACCGCGTCGTACTCGGCCAGAATATGCCAGAGGAGATGTTCGATCTCATGCGGCACATCGCGTAAGTGGAAGCGCGATACGTCAGCATAGCCAGCCAAGCTCAATGCCGCGCGGAGCGAATAATCGTTGCTCCGCCTGATTTGGTGGGACGCGACGGGCATTTCGACTTCGACCAATTCGTCGCCGGTCGCGACGACCGCAATCTTGGGCGATTGCGTTACGGTCACGGTCCGGTATCCGCACGCGGCGGCGACGGCGATTTCGCGGCCGGTCAACCGCGTACCGGCGCGCACGATTGTCTCGCCGGCGAGATGATCCGCTCCACGGCGGTGAATCGCCTGCCCAGCGGAAAACGCGCCGGCCGCCGGGCTCACCGTTACGGCTGTTCCCTCGCGCGTCGTTTCTTCGTAAGGCACGACGCAGTCGGCGCCGTCCGGCAAAACGGCACCCGTCATGACTTCCACCGCGGCTTCGGTTGCGTCGCTGAGTTTGAACGCTCGCATGCCTGCCGCTTGCACCGCCTCGACGCGAAACGTCTTCGTCCCCGCGGCGAGCGCGCCGGCCCGGACCGCAATACCGTCCATCGTTACCCGATCGTAGGGCGGCAAGTCGCGATCAGCCTTCAGATCTTCGCGCAGCACCCGGCCGTGGGCCTGCCCGAGTGCGCAATCTTCGCGCAAAAACGGCACGGCGTTTTCGAGGACGATTTTTTCGGCGGCGGCGGGGGTGAGCATGGGGAAACAATGTGCCGGCTTGCGCGCGATGGCTGGCCTCGCAGATTGACGAGCCACGCTTTCCAGCTGGTCAACCAATGGGACAACCCGCCGACCAATTCAATCGTCCACTGCGAGACCTGCGCATTTCCGTCACGGACCGCTGCAATTTTCGCTGTCCTTATTGCATGCCGGCGGACGTTTTCGGTCCCGGCCATGCCTTTCTGCGTGAGCCCCAGTTAATGAGCGCGGCGGAATTCGCCTCGATTGTACGCGCGTTTCGCGCGCTGGGCGTGGAGAAGGTGCGGCTCACGGGCGGCGAACCGCTGCTGCGCTCCGACACGCCCGAGCTGGTGCGGCGGTTGAAACAAGAGCTCGGTTTGCCGGATGTCGCACTCACGACCAACGGCTGGTTGCTGGAGAAACTCGCGCCGGCGTTGCGCGCGGCGGGTTTGGATCGGTTGAACGTATCCGTCGACTCGATCGACGATGCGACGGCCGGTAAACTCAATGGCCTCGGCTTCAAAGTCGCCCGCGTCTTACGCGGCATCGATGCCGCGACGGCACTTGGCATGCCGGTGAAGATCAACTGCGTGGTTCAGCGCGGGGTGAACGACCACGAGTTGCTCGACCTCTGTGACTACTTTCGTCAACGCGGGCACACGCTGCGGTTCATCGAATTCATGGACGTCGGCAACACGAACCATTGGCAGCGCGAACGCGTCGTGCCGGCCCGCGAAATCGTGGATCGTATTTCGGCCCACTGGCCGTTGGAACCGATCGGCCCGGCGTATCGTGGCGAGGTCGCGGCTCGCTATCGGTACCGCGACGGCCGCGGCGAGATCGGACTGATCAGCTCGGTAACGGAGCCGTTTTGTCGAGACTGCCATCGCGCGCGCTTGTCCGCCGACGGCAAGCTTTACACGTGCTTGTTCGCATCGCTCGGCTGGGACGTGCTGGGGGCGGTGCGGGCGGGATTGAGCGGTCCCGAGCTAGAAGCGTTTCTCTCGCGAATCTGGCAAGGCCGCGTCGATCGCTACAGCGACGAGCGCTCGACGCTGCTCGCGACCGGCGAGCCTCGGGCCAAGATCGAGATGAGTTACATCGGCGGATAGCCCGCGACTCGGTGGCCTTTCTGGCTTGGTAGCGGAAGCCGTAAGGCTTTCGTCGGACGACGTGCCTCGGCACGAAACGCTCATGCGTTCCGCTACACTTCGCGGAGCGCGCTTTGCTCAGGCTGGGGCCTGATCGCCTGTCTCAAAACGTGGCCGTCGAGATGACCGCGTCGGCGCGTTAAGGATAACGCGGCCTATCCGCGCGCCGTCTGACGTTTGCCCCTTACTCGTACTTCGCCGAGCGGCCGAGGTAGTTAAGCGTCCAGATTTCCTTCCAAACGCGATATCGGCCCTCGTGGGTAATCTTGCCGAGATCGTCCCGTTCCGCATGCGGATGCAGAAAGCCGAGCTCGGTGTTGAGTTGGTCAAGCTGGTGCTGCGCGTCGTTCAGATCGGCGAGCGGCTCGACCGAAAAGGGCGCGAGTGTGACCTCCGCTTTCGCCAAGCGCGCTTTGTGACGGCGGAGCAAATGACGCAACGATCGGCGCCAGGGCGCGCGCTCGACGAACCAGTTTTCCGGATAAAAACCGGCAAAGGGGATATAAAGATTGTCGGTGAGGTATCGACTCCCGTCCGCGGCCTGCGAGCTCACCGCATAACACACCGAAATCGCACCGCTCGCCTGCGGGATGAACGTCACTTGCACGCGGATCGTGGCCTCGGAATTCTGATAGACCGAAACGCGTAGATAAATGCCGCCGCCGATCTCGGCTTTCAGGGCCTGCGCCTGTTTGAAGCCTTGGCTGCGCAGCCAATCGCGGATCTTCAACAACCGGGGCTGCACCGGCCATTCCTCTCCGCTCGTGTTAATGACATAACGCGGAAACAACGGCAGCGGACTGACGCTCAGCGCCGTGATCGCGAGCCAGTTGTAGAGCGTCTCGCCGAGAAACCACACGAGGAGAAATATCAATGCGAGCGCCCAAAAGGGACGATCGATGACGTGAAAGTCACGCGAGAGTTGGGCGGCTCCGAAAGCGAAAACAAACCAGCGCAGCCATCGATCGACGATCGCGAGCACGGGCGACGCCACGCGATGATTGATCTGCATCAGCACCAGCGATGCGATGATCGCGAGCAGGATGAGATAGGTTGGTTGCATTTCGACGAGGTGACCGGCCATGTCGCAAGGCGCCTAATGCCGAACTGTACCACATCGGCCAAGCGCGGGGCGCCTGGCCTGGTCCTCAGCTAAGGCGGACCGGCATGATCACGCAGACAAAGCTTTCGAGCGTCTTGAACACGCCGGGACTCACTTCATCTTTCACTTCGAAGAACACCTCGTCCTTCGCCAGCGCCCGGAGGGGGTCCATCAGGAATGCCGGATTGAACGCCACTTGGAGATCGGGACCACTGTAGCTGATCGCCATCGATTCGTGCGCTTCGCCGAAGTCCGGGCTTTGCGCCGTGATCTCAAGAAGATTGCTGGAGAGCTTGATTTTGACCGAGTTGGCCTTCTCCGAGCACACCAGCGCCGCGCGGTGCACGCATTGCAGGAAGAGCTCGCGCTCCAACTTGATCCGCTGGTGCGTCTCTTTCGGAATAACCTGCTGGTAGTTCGGGTAATTGCCCTCGACCACCTTCGAATAGAGATAGATGTGATCGATCAGCCCGCTCGTATCCTTGTCGGTCGCGATCTGAAACGCCGCGCGCCGATCACTGAAGTTGATTTTCACCTTCTCGCCCTTGTCGAGCAGGCGGGTGAGCTCGCCCACGGTTTTGGCAGGGAGGATAATTGCGCCGGCACTTGCCGCCGGGACCTCCATTTCCTTGGCCGTTAGCGCCAATCTCCGCCCATCCGTCGCCACGAGCGATAGCTTGCCGTCCCGGAAGTTAAAATAGACGCCGTTGAGGATATAGCGGGTCTCATCGGTCGACTGTGCGTACGAGACACTTTTGAGCATTCCGGAGAGTTCGCCTTGCTCCAGAGCATACGCCTTTTCTTCGCCGAACTCCGGCAGCGGCGGAAACTCTTCCTTGCCGATGCCCATGATCCGAAAAGTAGAACCTCCCGAGGTGAGCTTAACCTGATGATTGGGCGAGGCATCCAGGGTTACATCGACATTCGGCAGCTCGCGAACGATGCCGGCCAAGCGCTTCACGGGCAGGGTAACGGCACCCGTTTCCTTGACCTCGGCTTTGATCTTACAACGGATCCCGAGATCCAGATTAGTGGTAGTCAGCGAGATCTGATCCTTTTCCGCTTCGATCAGCACGTTGCTCAAGATCGGCATCGTGGCTTTTGAGCCAACGACGTTCAGGACCTGAGCTAGGCCGTTAGCAAAGTGATCGCGGTTGATTTTGAATTTCATGCGGGGCGTCGCGCTGATTCTGGAAATGCTAACAAAGGCTAAAAGAATACCGGTTCAATAAGGAATTACAGCCGTATTCTTATAGGCTGCGAACAATTCCAGTAACTCGCCCGTTTCCCTCGGAAAAAACCCGATACGCAGCCGTGAAGAACGTCCGATCCGACCTCGCCGAAAAGCGGGGTTGTTCGCAGCGGTCCACTTGCCGAGAAATCGCACGCAGGTTCTTCACACGCTATTGGTTGGTGGTGGAAGGCGACGCTTCCAGCCGTTGGCGGGCCGCGAGGCGGGTCCGGCGGGCGTGACGAATCAGGCCGAAGAAAATGTACGCGACGCAGGCGCAAAAGGCGGCGATTTCTTTGAGCAGGAAGCTCAACATGATCACGACGAGCGCTCCAATGAACGTGCGGAGCCGCATCTGCGTCTGAAGGTCGATCTGCTTGCCGCTCGGGTAACGCACCGTGCTGACCATGAGCACCGCGACCAACAACATCAGGAACGGCAAGGCATAGGCCCAGCTCTGCAGCGATTTATCGCGGTGGCTGAGGTCCAACAGGAGCAACACCAAGGATGCAACGGTTGCAGCGGCCGCCGGCACGGGCAGGCCGACGAAATCTTTGCTCGATTCCTTCTTTCCGGGATGGAGGAGCGGATTGGTGATCACATTGAAGCGCGCCAGACGCATGGCGGCGCACAACAGGTAAACGAAACCGATGAACCAGCCGATGTCGCGAAACCAGAGCTGACCCTGCGTCGGCGACAAGATGAGAAAGAACATCAGCAGTGCCGGCGCCATCCCGAACGACACCACGTCCGCCATCGAATCGAATTCGGCGCCGAAGAGCGACTCGCGTCCGCCCATCCGTGCCAGCCGGCCGTCGAGCGCATCGAAACCGGCCGCCGCAAAGATCAGCCACACGGCGTGACGGTAGTGCTCCGCATTGGTCTGACCCCGATACAAGAACTCGGCGGTGACCGCGGTCTCCGCAAGCCGGGCCTGGATACAGCTGATGATCGCCATGAAACCGCAGAAGAGATTTCCGGCCGTCATCAGATTCGGCAGGAAATAAATGCGGCTCGCCTGTTTGACGTTGTACGGGTCTTCGCGGGCGGCGAGTTCGTCCGCCTGCGCTTCGTGCCGCGGAGGATGCGAACGGCGGAAGTTCATTTTTTCGTCAGACCTTCGAGATACTTCCAGAACTTCGAGTCTTGCTCGACGAGCTGCTGCTCGGAAACGGGGAGCTTGTTGCGCAGCAAAAAGTCTTCGAGCGAGTTTTTGTGCAGGATGTAATGCACATGCAACGTCTCGGCGCGGGCTTCGAAGTAGAAGCGAAAGTCGCCGGAGCGAAGCCGGTAATACGAGGTGGTGCCGCGGCGAAAATGGCCGAGCGGCTCGCGCGGATGCGCCAGATCCGCCGGCTTCAAGCTGCTGATGGGGTCCACGGCGTCGAGCTGCGCGAGTTTGTCGAGCCGGTTCAGCTCGCCCATCGCTTGTTCGGAAAAGGTGACTTGGTACATGGGTTCGGTGAGCGGCCTAACCGATCGGAATCGCGCACGGCGCCGCGGCGGCAACGCAGGGCGGCGCGATTTGGTGAGCGCAGCGCATGAAGCGCCTCGGTCTAACTCTCGCCCTCGTGCCCGCAATGCTATTCGTCCTCACGCGGTTGCGCGGGCGAACGCCGTCGCCGCCGTTGTTTTTCCATTCGCGTCGACGCAAAGCTGAGTAAACGTTGGCGGATGGCCGTCACTCTTTCGGACATCCGCGCCGCGCAGCGGCGTATTGCGGATGGCGTCACGCGCACGCCGTGCGCGGAATCGATCCCACTATCGGAAATTACCGGCGCGCGAATTTTCTGCAAGCTGGAGAACTTTCAACGGACCGGCTCGTTCAAGGAACGCGGTGCCCGCAACGCCTTGCTGCGACTCTCTCCCGCGCAGAAGAAACGCGGGGTCGTCGCCGCGAGCGCGGGCAATCACGCGCTGGGGCTGGCCTACCACGGCAAACTGCTCGGCATCCCCGTTGCGGTCGTGATGCCGGACTACGCGCCGTTGATCAAAATCACCACCTGCGAGCGGCTCGGTGCGCGCGTGCTGATTCAGGGCTGCGATTTCGCGGAAGCGCGGGCGAAGGCCGACTCGCTCGTCGTGGCGGAGGGGCTGACGTACGTCCACGGTTTCGACGACCCGGCGATCATCGCGGGGCAAGGAACCGTCGGTTTGGAACTTTTGCGCCAAGTGCCGGCGCTCGATGCAATCGTCTGCCCGGTCGGCGGCGCGGGGCTGATCGCCGGCATCGGCGTGGCGGTCAAAGCGGTTCGGCCGCGCGTGCGGTTGATCGGCGTCGAGAGCGCACACACGGGAAATCTCACGGCCGCGCTCGAGGCCGGCCGGCCGACGTTGTCGCCGCGGCGCGCGACGCTGGCGGACGGATTGGCGACGCTCACCGTTGGCGCGAATGCGTTCGAATTGGCCCGGCGCTGCGTCGACGAGGTCGTCACCGTGAGCGAGGACTGGATTGCGCTCGCGATCCTCCGGATGCTCGAGCTCGAGAAGACGGTGGTCGAAGGGGCGGCGGCCGCGCCGCTGGCCGCGATGATGGCCGGGAAACTGCCGAAGCTGGCGGGCAAGCGCGTCGCGCTGATTGTCGGCGGCGGCAACATCGATCCCGCGATTCTCAGTCGGGTGATTGAAAAGGGTCTCGTCCACGACGGACGGTTGACGCGGTTCACCGCGCGGATCAGCGATCGCCCGGGCGGGCTCGCGGAATTGTGCCGCGTGATTGCGTCGTGCGGTGCGAGCGTGAAAGACATCGCGCACGATCGCGCCTTCAGCGGCGCCGACGTGAGCGCGGTGAACGTCATGTGCACCGTCGAAACCCGCGACCGCGGTCACATTGCGAAGTTGCGGCGAGAGCTGAAGAGGAGCGGGTTTAAGTTGGGAGTAGAGAAATGACGCATGATCGAGGTAGCGGCGGTCGTCCCCACCGCCATCCGTTGAAAATGGCCGTCGGGACGACGGCCGCTACCTTTGTCGTCCTCCTCCTCCTCTCCCCCGCCCTCCGCGCCGTCGACCTCGACATCCCCGTTTTCGCCGGTGGGTACGGCTTGTCCTTCTACGAGGAAACGGCGCGGCAATTCGAGGCGCTGCACGCCGCGGACCACGTCAACGTCCGCCTGTATGGCGATCCGCGGATACACGACAAAATTTCCGTCCGCGCGATTGGCGGTGATTTTCCAGATGCGGCCTCGGCTGCGTACGTGCCCTGGCCGATTCTGATTCGGGCCGGCAAGGTCGTCGATCTGGCCCCGTATCTCGATGGCCCGAATTGGGAGGGCGACGCGCGCTGGCGCGACACGTTCTACCCGGGAGCGCTCGATTCCTGGAACGTCGACGGCCATGTGTGCGGGCTGCCGTTCACGTACGCGTGCTGGACACTCTTCTATAACCGCGCGCTTTTTCGGGAGCACGGCTGGGCCGAGCCGCACACTTGGGACGAATTCTTTGCCCTGGGCGAAAAAATCCGCGCCGCCGGAGTCGCGCCGCTCAGCCTCGCCGGCACGCGCGGACTGTACCCCGAGGCATTTCTTCGCGCCGCGTACTACGATCTGGCGGGCCGTGACGGCTGGCGCGCCCTGAGCGAGCTGACGCCCGGGGCGCGGACGAGCCCGGCTTATCTGCAAGCGGCGGCGCTGCTGCAGCGCGTGACGACGCAGTACACGATGCGCGGCTGGGAGGGGGCGACCCATACCGGCGCGCAACTCGCCTTCCTCGAAGGCCGCGCGGCCATGACGGTTTCGGGTTCGTGGATGATCAACGAAATGGAGGGGAAAATTCCGGCCGGCTTCGAAATCGGAGCGATGAACTTCCCCGTGTTTCCGAACGGCGTGGCGGATCCGACGACCATTCAAACCGGAGCCGATTGCTTTTTCGTGTTCGCGAAAAACGACCCGCCGCGCGAGCGGCTCACGATCGATTTCCTGCGGTTTCTTACGTCGCGTTCCCGCGCGGAGGCCTTCGTGCGCAAAATGAATTCTCCCGTAGCCGTGCGAGGCGTGCCGCGCGCGGCGTATTCGTCGAGGATGCAAGATACGGTCGCGATGATCGAACGGGCCAAAGAAGCGTTCAACATGCCGCAGACGATGCTGCAGCCGCCCGCGCTCCTGCAGGCGATGAACGATACGCGCTTTCGTTTGATGACGGGCGAACTCTCACCGCCACAATTCGGCGAACGGCTTGAAGCGGCGGCGAGCAACGATCGCCGGCGGCGGGCCGATCCCGACCTCGTCGAATACCGGCACCCCGTCGCGGGCACCGTTTTGCTCGTTGGTATTGTCGGGACGGCTGCCTGGCTGCTGTTGGGCCGTAGCGGTCGTAAGGGAGGGCAAGATGCCCGCGCCACTGCCGAGCCGCGCAAAATGGGAAAACCGTTCGATCGCGGTCGCGCCGGAGCTAACGACCGTCGTCAGCGGATGCGTCCCCCTACCGCCGAGAACGATGCGAATACCTTCGGCCGATTGCGCCCTGGCGTTGGGCTCACGTTTATCGGTCCGGCTTTCTTGCTCTACGCCGCGCTGATGGTTTGGCCAGCGGCGTCCGCTTTGTTGTGGGCGTTCACGCGATGGAACGGACTTGGTCCGCGCACCTGGTCGGGCACGTTTCATTTTCGCTCGCTGCTCTTCGAAAACGACACCGTGTGGCTCGCGCTGCGCAACAACGCTTTTCTCATGATCGTGCCGGCGCTGGTCGTCGTGCCGCTCGCCTTGTTGTTTGCGGCGGCGATTCACCGCGGCGTCGCCGGCGGAAAGCTCTTCCGCGTGGTGTTTCTTTTCCCGAACATGCTCGGCGGCATCGCGGCGACGCTCCTATGGCTGAACGCTTACGAGCCGCATGGCGGTCTCATCAACGCGAGTCTCGTGGGGCTCGGCAACGTGCTGCACAGCGACTGGCTGCGCGGATTTGACGGCTACGCGTGGCTGACGCCGAAGCATCTGTATGGCGCGCTCGTGCCCATCTATCTTTGGATGGCGTGCGGCTTCAATTTGATCCTGTACCTCGCGGCCATGGAGGGGATCGACCAGCAACTCTATGAAGCGGCCGAGCTCGATGGTGCGTCGCCGGCGCGGCAGTTTTTCCAGATTACGCTGCCGCTGATTTGGGATGTGATCGGAATTTCCGCGGTGTTTCTCGTCATCGCCGGACTCAATGCCTTCGAGATGGTGTGGCTGTTGACGTCGCAGGAACCCGATAGCTCGAGCCACACGTTGAGCACGCTGCTCGTGACGACGATGTTCAAGTACTTCGACGTCGGTCGTGCGACTGCCCTCGCGGTCTTGCTTCTGGCGCTCGTGCTGGTCGCGAGCGGCGCGATGCTCCGCGTGTTCAAACGAGAGGCGGTGGAACAATGAGACCCGCTGCGCAAGACGGAGGGCGCCCGCGCGCACCGACCTGGCTGTTCGCGGTTCTGGCGGCATACGCCGTGTGGGTGCTGTTTCCCATGGTGTGGGTGGCGTACTCGTCGCTGAAGCCCGACTCGGATATCTTCCGGCACACGTTTGCGCTCCCTCATCTCGGCGACCTGCGGTTCGACAATTACGAGCGCGCGTGGCGGGTGGCGCATTTCGGCGAGTATTTCTGGAATTCCGTGCTCGTGACATCGTCGGCGGTCGTGCTGATCGTCCTGCTGGGGGCGATGGCCGCGTATGCATTGGCGCGATTCTACCACCCCGCGGGCCGCTTCGTTTTTTGGCTTTTTCTCTCCGGCCTGATGCTGCCCGCGCAGCTCGCGGTGGTGCCGCTTTTCTTCGAGCTGCGCACGCTCGGGCTGCTGAACTCCCGGCTGGGACTCGTGCTCGTGTACACGGCGAATGGATTGCCGTTCGCGATCTTCATTCTGGCCGGATTCTTTCGCTCCCTGCCTCGCGCGCTCTACGAAGCGGCGGTAATCGACGGCTGCAGCGAGTTCTCCGCGTTCTGGCGCGTGATGCTCCCGCTCGCGCGACCAGGGCTGGTGACCGTGGCGATCTTTCAGTTCATCGGTGTGTGGAAGGAGTATTTTTTCGCGTTCATGCTCGTAGGCGGCGACGTCGATGGCGGTGCGCGGACTTTGCCGCTCGGCCTCGCGAATCTGTCGATCACCGCGCAGTTTCGCACGGATTACGGCATGCTGTTCGCCGGGCTGATGCTCGTGACAATTCCGATTCTCGTGACGTACGCGGTGCTGCAGCGGCACATCATCAAGGGTGTGGCGGCCGGCGCGCTGAAAGGCTGAATGCGGCGCGAGGAGGGATTGGGGGCCGTCGGGATTTCGCCGGCCGGTTTGCCATTGCTGAAACTGCGACAAATTGAGCAACAAACGCACACGGTCCGAACCTAAAGCGCGTTATGGTAGCGATGGCGGTTTCGGCCGCTTTTCGACATGAATATTGCCATCTCACTCAAACAATTGGTGCCGATTCTCCAGCTCGCGATCGGTCCCGTCATCTTGATTTCGGGCGTCGGCCTCTTGTTGCTCACGCTGACGAATCGCTTCGGCCGCATGCTCGATCGCGCGCGGCAGCTGAACCACGAGAAAAGCACCACCGACATCGAAACGGCCGCGCTGAATGCGCAGATCGCCATTCTGCATCGGCGCGCGGAAATCCTGCGGCTCTCGATCACGCTCGGCGCGATCACGGTGTTGATGGTCGCGGTGCTGATCTTGGTCCTGTTCGTCTCCGCGCTTTGGAATCTCGAGATCGGCTGGTTGCTCATCATGATCTTCTGCATCAGCCAAGTGTCGCTGATCGGTTCCATGCTCGCCTTCATCCGCGACATGAACCTCGCCCTCGAAGCCTTCCGCCTCGAGTTGAAACGCTAGCAACGTCCGCACGCTTGCCCGCTCCGTCGCGTCTTCCCGTCCAGTCCACCGATGCTCGCGCGACCCCAGCGTACCCGTGGCATCCGTCCGCCCCCCACGGGACACGAAGCCATGTTTGTCACGTATTATATTACGTGACAAATACGGCTTGGAATGGGGGCGGAAGAAGGGTGCGGATTTGTGCGCGGGGGCTCGCCAACGGGGTTGGACGGGGTATCGCTGAGGGCGACGAATTATGTGCGGACGTTATGTGCTGAAACGTGAGGATCTCGAAGCGCTGTTGAAAGAGTTCGGGGTGAGCAGCCTCGCGGCATTTCACAGCCGCTATAATATCGCGCCCACCTCGATCGTGCCGCTGATTCGACGCACGAAGCCCGGCGCGCCGGAGCTTGCGGGCGTGCGCTGGGGATTGATCCCGTCGTGGTCGAAAGCGGACGCGCCGGTCCGGCCCCTCGTGAACGTCCGCGCCGAAACCCTCACCACGCGGCTGCGGGACGCCCTGCGCAGCCGGCGCTGCGTGTTGCCGGCGAGCGGATTTTACGAGTGGCAAACGGCCGGGGCGAAAAAACAACCGTGGTATTTCGCGCCGCGCCGCGGCGGACCGTTTGGGCTCGCCGCGATTTGGGACTCGTGGCGCGGGAACGACGGCACGGAACTCGAAACCTGCGCCGTCATCACCACCGCGCCGAATCGGGTGCTGGATCTGATTCACGACCGTATGCCTGTGATGCTCACGCCGGCTCAGTCGCGCGTTTGGATCGAAGCGGAGTCGGGCGATCCGTCGATCGAACGTTTGCTGACTCCGGCGCCCGACGAGGCGATCACGGCCCTGAAAGTCGGCGCGGCGGTGGGCAAGGTGCGAAACGACGGCCCCGAATGCATCGCGCCCGCGCCCGACGATCCGCCGGAGGAGCTCGAGCCGCAGCTCTCGCTCGGGTTTTAAGCGCCGCGGAGCTTTCTGCCTTGTCGGGCGGGGTCTCCGAACCCCGCCGTTGCGGCCGGACATTGCGACGCGCAGGAACATCGGTTTCGCATCGAACGTTCAAAACCCGAACGGCGGGATTCGGAAACCCCGCCCTACATTAAGCGAACTGCGGCGTGCGGTTGTCCTTTCGCGGCGGCGCAACCGGCGCTTGTACGCCGGCGATTCGTCTGCGATGAACTCGCGCGCGTTTTGCGCGTCCTACTCTGCCGTTGAATCTCCTCGACCGCTATATCTTCAAGAGCGTGCTCTTCAGCTGCCTCGCGGCGGTCGGCTTATTTTCGTTCGTCGTCGCGCTGGCGAATTTCATTCGCGATCTCCTCGGGCCGGTGATTGCCGGGCAAATTAGCGTCACCATGCTCGCGGAGCTGATCGCGTTGCTGTTTCCGTACGCGATCATGTACGCGCTGCCGGCGGGCATTCTGACGGGTGTGTTGCTCACGCTCGGCCGCATTTCCGCCGACAGCGAAGTCACGGCCATGCGGGCCGCGGGCATTGGGGTCACACGAGTCGCGCGGCCGATCCTGTTGCTCGGCGTGCTCGGCGCCGCGCTCGCGGTGTACGTGAACTTCGAGACGATGCCTTGGGCACGGGTCCAGTATCACAAAGTCCTCGCCGTCGCGGTGCGCACGAATCCGCTGAGCTTCATCGTGCCGAAAACGTTCATTCGCGACTTCAAGGGCATGGTCGTGTACGTGGGCGATCGCCCGAAAGGCGGATCCGAGCTGCGCGATGTGTGGCTTTGGAAACTCGATCCGAAGTCCCGGGTGGTTTGGGAAGCGCACGCGCAAAAGGGGAATATTTATTACGATCAACCGACCCGCAGCTTCGTGATCACTCTCACGCGCGCGATGGTCGGCAATCGCAACGCCGAAGATCCCGAAACGGTGTTCGACAAAGCGCCGAAACTGCAGGCGTCCGACGCGCTCGAGGAGTTTCGGATCCCATTGGACCGCTATCTCGCGACCGATGTGTTTCACGTGAAGGCGGAATGGCTCACGTATTCCGCGCTGCAAGCGGAGCGAGCGAAGCTCGCCGCTCAGCCGGCGGCGCCTGGGAAAGAAAAAGAAGCCGAGGTCGCGCAGATGAAGCTTTCGATCATCCTGCACGAGAAACTGAACACCGCGCTCGCCGTGTTTTCATTCGCGCTCGTGGCCGTGCCGCTGGGCATCAAAGTCTCCCGGCGCGAGACGTCGGCCAATCTCGGCATCGCCGTGATGCTCGTCCTCGGCTACTACGTGCTCTCGAAGTCGGTGACCTCGCTCGATCGCCACCCCGAATATCGCCCTGACCTGCTGCTCTGGCTGCCGAATCTGATCTTCCTGTGGTTCGGCGTATCGCTGATGCGACGAGTCGAGCGCTGAGGAAATGGTAGGTGGCTTCCTCGAGGCCGCTCGCCTTCTGCCGAGCGGCTAAGCGGCCTGGACCGCCACGAGCTCGTCGTGGAGCTGGCCGAGTGGGAAGTGCGGCTGGGGCAGGCGGACGA
>CBINOT010000058.1:0-28320 GCA_966252355.1 uncultured Opitutus sp.
CCACGCGGGGGAATGAAACGTCAAGCCGGCCGCTCGTGACATGTGCCGGGACGATTTTCTTCACCGCGGGCGCGCGACGGACCTCGCCGGCGAGATCGATGTCGCGCAGCACCGTGCGATCGTTGATGGCGACGTCGAACAGACGCCACCGCGGCGCTTCGTACCAGGGTTCGGCGAAATAGAGTTCTACTCGGTAGTCGCCGTTCGGGACGTTGAACACGTAACGAAGCCGATCCCGACCGTACCGAAATGTCTGGAACAACTCAGGATCGCGCGTGCCGGCGACGGGATCGTAGCTCTTCCGCTGACTGCCGAAGCGCGGGTCGAGATTTGGAAAGGCCGTCGCCCAGGAAGTCGAACCCCACCGATCGGGCGAACCATCCTGGATGAGCCGTTGTTCGGTACGGCCCGCGGTATCAGGCAGCAGCGACGGCTCGGCGGGGACGCCTCGCCCTACCTTATCGGGCGCTTCGTAGTCGCGATCGGCGAGCCAGCGATTTCCGTTGGAGTCGACGTAATCGGGCCCGCCGCAATTGACGCGATAGAGATACGTGTGGCCGACCTGTGGCGCGAGGACATCGGGTTCGGCCCTTTGCTGCGCGGTGAGCCGCGGTGCCGCTGGAAGATGATGCAACGTGACGATATCGCGGGCGACCACGCGGTCGCCGACTCGGCCTTCGGCGTAGAGCACGTTCGTCGCGATCTCGACGTCGTCCCAGGTGAAATGGGTACCACGTCCCTGACGCGCGCGTCGTCCGAGCGAGCGATCGCCAAGGTCGTTGAAGAGCTCCACCTCGTCGCAATTCGAGTAAACGATGACGCCGCTCTTGCGGCCCGGTGCGGTCCAGCGATCGGGCCAGGTGTGCGATACGATATGGACCATCGGGCTCGTCGCAGCGGGCGCATAGTTGCTGCGATACATGTAGTACGCATCGGTCGGCTCGCCCCAAATCGTGAAAAGCCCCTTGTTGTTCGCGGGGCTGATCTGATCGAGCGGACGAATTCCGTCGGCGGCTTGCTCGCCGTTTTCGCCGACGTTACGGCCTGGGTTCGAATGCGTCGTGAAGAGCCACATGAAATGGCCCGCGACCTCGTTGCGCACCGACTCCGCCAGTCGCAGTTTCGTTTCCATCAGCGCGGTCATGCGGTCTTCGCTCAACGGGCCGCGGGCCTGAAACCCGCCTTCGGTGTGTAGGCCGAGGCTGCGCCACGCGCCGTATTCGCCGACGAGTTTTTGCCGGCGCAGGTCGTCGGCGTAGGTCAACGGATCGCCGCCGTACGTGCCCGTCCAGTTTTGCGGCACATCCCAATCGGTGCCGGTGCCGCCGTTGCACGTCGTAATCTTGCGCTGCGCAGACGCTGTCGGATCGAGCTCGCGAATGATCGCGGAGCATTCCTCGGCGAAACTCGTCGGCAACACGCTCTCGTTTTGCAGGCCCCAGAGCACGAGGGAAGGGGAGTTGCGCCGCTCTTTCACCCAGTCGCGAAGCAGCGCTTTGAAGTTCGTGCGGAAAGCGTCGTTATCGAACCAGACATGCGCGCCGAACTGCGTCCACCAGAGCAGGCCGTCGGCGTCCCAGTAATTCTGGAAGCGAAGATTGTGCGGGTGATGCGCGTCGCGAAACGCGTTGAAGCCGGCGGATTCCATTTGACGGACGCGCGCCCGGATCTGCTCGGGCGTGAAGGCATGACTCGCTCCGAGGTTGTGCTCGTAGTCGCAGATCCCGTTGATGAATACCGGCTGACCGTTGACGAGAAAGCGGCCATCCGTGTCCGTGGGCGACGGCCAATGCACCGTGCGGATGCCGAACGTCGTGGTCGTGCGATCGAGCACTTCGCCGTGCTCGTCGACGAGTTCGCTTTCGAGCGTGTAGAGATGCGGCGAGGCGGGCGACCAGAGCTCCGGATTGGCGATCGCAGGCGGTTCTTGCGTTACGATGGTCGTAGCGCCCGGCGCAAGTGCGGCACGAATCTCCGAGCTCGGCGGGTCGGGGAGGACGCGTCGCGTCAAAACGGCGGGGTTCGGAGACTCCGCCCTGCATGGAAACACGTGAGTGCGGAGTGTGAAAACCCGTTCGACCGCGCCGTAATTCTTCACTTCGGTTCGCACATGAATCCGCGCGGCGCTCGCAGTGACGTCGGCGTCGTTCCACACGTGGACCCCAAATGGCTCGATGCGGACGGGAGCGGTCGTGACCACATGGACCGGCCGAAAAATCCCGAACGGTTGCGTGCCTTCGGAAAAACCATACGCGCGCTCGCAGCCGCCGCAGACCCACGGCAGATCGCGAATCCCGGCGGGATGATCGGCCCGCACCACCAGCAGGTTGTCGTCCGCGGCGCGAACGGCGTCCGTGATATCGAGCGTGAACGTCGTCAACCCGCCGGCGTGGCGACCGACCGGTTTGCCGTTGACCCAAACCGTCGCGTACGAGCCAACGCCTTCGAAAAACAAAAACACCCGGCGCTCCTGCGCCGCTGGTGTTACACTGAAGCGGCGACGGTACCACGCGGTTCCATGGCGATCGCCATGACGCACTTGGCGGAATCCCTCGTACGCATCCCAGTTGTGCGGTACCGACACTTCGGACCAGGAGCGATCGTCAAAGGCGGATGCTTCGATCTCAGCCGGAGCGTCCTCGGCGCGGTCGAATGCCGCCGATCGCCACTGCGTGTCGAGGCTTTGCTCGGAACGTGGCTCGTTGACCGTCGCTTCGCTTGCTCGCAGTGCGGCAAAAACTCCTGCGACAAGAAACATGAGCGCCACGCGCCAACCGTGCGGGACCATAGAATGAGTTTGGACCCTAGAGTCATTTTTTGCGCGGCGGCGAGTGGAGAACGCGGCGTGCAGGATTTTCTTCCCCCCGCGACCCGAAGCCAGCCACGGCGCGGGATGTAACAACATTTAGGTTTTGGGTCGGATGGACCGATAGCGGTATCTCCGAAGCTTTTTCGACGAATCCCACCGCTTGCGTGCCCCGCGAAATCTTAGGATCCGGTTATATCTTGCGCTAATTGAGGAGGAGATTTCTCCCGAGTATTATATTCTACGCGTGACCCAAAGCGGTCGTCGCCTAAGCGACTGCTTCATCGATTCAGCCCCCGTTGTTCCGGCAACCACTGCAAACTATGTGTACCCCTAGACCTAAGCGTACCGCCCGTCGTTTCGGGCGTTCATTGTCGTTGCGCAGCGTGTTCTGCGTATTCGCGTTAGGATTGTTCGCCCTCGGGGCGAGTTCCACCGCCCATGCTCAAACGGCGACGGGTGCGATCGACGGCCGCGTCATGAATGCCTCCAACGGTACTTTCATGAGCAAAGCTCGCGTCCGCGTCGAAGGCACGTCGCTCGAAACTTTCACCAACGACTACGGCGAATACCATTTGCCTCTCGTTCCCGCCGGCGACGCGCAGCTTCGCGTCACCTTCACCGGCCAGCCCGATCAGCTTGCGACTGTTTCCGTGTCTGCCGGCAAGACCGTCACGCGCGACTTTGAATTTGGTGCCGCCGCCCAAGCCGACGGCACGCTCAAGATGGGCAAGTTCGTCGTGGAAACCGATCGCTTCAAGACCGCCGAAGAAATCGCGACGAACGAAGAGCGCTACTCTATCAACTTGAAAAACGTGGTGTCGGCCGACGCCTTTGGCCACATCCCCGACGGCAACCTCGGTGAATTCGTCAAATATCTCCCTGGCGTCGAGACCGAGTACGGCGACGTCGATGCTTTCGCCGGCGCAGGCCTCGGTGGCGTGAACCAAGCCTCAGCCTCGCAAATTTCGATCCGTGGCTTCGGCGCCGCCGACACCGCGATCACGGTCGATGGCATGCCGCTCGCCGGCATCTCGCCCGCCGGTCTGACCCGCGCCGTTGGTCTCGATATGATTTCGCTGAACAACGCGTCGCGCATTGAAATCGTCAAAGTGCCGACGCCCGACATGGTCGCCAACTCCGGCGGCGGTGTCGTCAACCTGATCTCAAAGAGCGCGTTCGAATACGCGCGTCCTTCGGTGACGGCCAGTGCGAATCTGACCTTCAATACCGAAGAGGGCTTCACCCTGAGCAAGAAGCCCGGCCCGACGAGCAAGCGCACGCATCACACGCTTCCTAGCGGTTCGGTGAGCGTCGTAGTTCCGTTCAGCAAGACCCTCGGTTTGAGCGTAAATTTTGCCACGGCCAACACCTACAGCCCGAACAAGTCGATCTCCACGACGTGGCGCAATACGACGACGTTCTACAGCCGTATCCCCACCAATAATCCGACGCCCACCACGGCCGTCGTGAATGCGGCGGGCGATCGTTCGGACTTGGCGCATCCCTTCCTCCGTCAGGCGACCGTCGTTGATAATCCGTGGTCCGACGAAAAGGAATCGGCCAGCTTCAAGCTCGATTGGCGCGCACTGCATAACCTGAACGTTTCCGGCATGTACTCGGTGTCGACCTATTCGGGCGTCAATGCCAGCCGCCGCCTGCAGATGTCGGCCGAGCAACCGCTCGATTGGGGTCCGACCTACGTCACCGGCCGCAAGTTCGAAGCGGCGACGACAAACCCGACGGTGGCTCAGCTCGACCCCGGCAACAAGGCGGCGATGGAAGTCACGACGCGCGACCGGGTCGGCTTCACGCAGCAGGGCGGCGGTAAGTTCGACTACCACGTCGGCCTGTGGACGCTCGATGGCTTGTTCTCGCTGTCCGAAGCTTACGGTGAATTTCGCGATCTGAAGAACAACCATTTCGCTTCCATCGCGCTTTCGATGACCGGCCTCGGCCAGGTTATCATGCGCGACATCAGCGGTGGCTCGCCGGGTTCGATCGAAGTCTATAATCGTACCGGAACTCCGCTCGATTACACCCGCCTCTCGAACTGGACGCTCGACAACGCCACCACGCTGAACGTCGGCACGACCAAGTCGTTCCAACGCGACAAGACCGCCAAGTATCAGCTGAACCTCCGTCGCGATTTCACGTTTCCGCGCTGGGGCATCAACGCCGGGCTCAAAGCTGGCGCCGCTAAGGACATCAAGGAACAGCGGAAGTGGGGTCTCGGCACGGGCTACAAAATGCGCTACACGGGACCGACGCTGACAAATGCCGACGTGCTCGACGCCGGCTACGAGGCCGCCCCGGGTTTCGGCTTCACCCAGCCGCAGCAATGGGCCGACACCTATCGGTTGTATGAGGTGTACGCGGCGCATCCGGAATACTTCAACCCGGACTTCGATGTCCCGATGTCGCGTGACAATTACCGCACCGAAATTACGCAGAACAAGTCGATCAAGTCGGTCACCGATAACTGGTATGGCCAGTTCGAGAGCCGTTACTTCCACAATCGTCTCAGCGTGGTCCTCGGCGTGAACAAGTCCAAGACGAAGAACACGGGCAAACAGCCGTTCACCGATTCGAAGTGGAACTACGTCAAGAATCCGGACGGCACGGTTTACACTGACAGTGTATATCCGCTCGGTATCAAGTTCGACGGCTCGAATTTCACCAACGCTTCGAACCAAACCGTGCGTGACGTGATCCTGACCGATACTGCGCTGAAGGGCCGCCTCCAGGCCGCCGGCGTGAGCTTCCCGGATCATCTGATTCTCGGCCCCGGCGGCGCCACCGGTACCACTGCAAACACGATGGAAGCGGTCCGTCGTCAGTATTACACGCGCTACATGGAGCAGAAGGTCGATAATCCGATCCGTCCGTCGATCATCACGTCGTTCAACGTGCTGCAAAACTTGGTGGCCCGTGCGTCGTGGAATCGTACGACGACGCTGGCGCCGCTCGACGGCGGCAACGGCGGTACCGTCGGCATTCTTGGCACCTACTCGATCAACGAGACGCTCCCTCCTGCGGCTGGCGCGGGTGGCGAAGGCACCATCACGGTTTCCAATCCGGCGCTGAAGCCGAAAACGACCGACAGCTATAACTTCGGCCTGTCGTACTACACGAAGAATGGCGGCCAATTGAGCGGCACCTATTACCTCACGAAGACGAAGAACAACTGGGAATCGGCCGATATCTTCAATACGGATCAAGAGTACACTGAGATCCTCAACACGCTTGGGCTGGATCCGGCGAGTTTCCAGGACTGGAAGATCACGACGACCGTCAATGGCGACGAACGCTCGAGCTCCACCGGCTACGAGTTGTCGCTGCGTCAGAACTTGGGTCTTCTCCATCGCTGGGGTCAGCACTTCACGGTGTTCGCGAACTACTCGCACAAGAACATCAAGCTCAGCACCCGAGCGAATGTCGTCGGTCAAATTACGCTCTCCGCTGCGAATACGTGGGGCGCGGGCGTGAACTTCAGCCTCAAGGCGTTTTCGGCCACCGCGAAGCTCACGTACAAGAACCCCATCTATACGAAGGGCGGCACGATCAACTATCTCGCTCCGGGCACCACGACGGCGGCCAATTACCAAATGTATTCCTTCACGCCGGAAGAGTACAAGGTGGACATCGATTTGGATTACCAGCTCACCAAGAATTTCAGCATCTGGGCCAACGGGCGCAATGTGCTGAACACCGAACGCGATCGGTACTCCTATGATCTCGGCAGCGGCTACACGCCGGAGTATGCCCGGATCACGAGCAACCAGCGGTTTGGGATTCAGGTTTCGGTGGGTGTGACTGCGCACTTCTAATCGATCCTCGAGTTTCTCTCTTCCGAAGCCCGGCCTTGCGCCGGGCTTCGTTGCAATTGGATGCGGGATTCTCCAGCAAGACGGGAACATGTTTGGGTCGCTTCAACGTCGTGTCGCTCAGCTCCCGCATGGGGCGTGGCTGGCGCTCATCCTCGTTGTCCTGTCCGGTGCGTATTCGAACTCCTTTCACGGACCGTTCGTCTTCGATGACGTCTCCTCGATCCGCGATAACCCGACGCTGCGATCGTGGCGGAGCGCATTCTCGCCGCCTCTGGAGAGCGGCGACACCGCGGCAGGCCGGCCGCTGCTCAACGCGTCGTTGGCGGCAAACTACCTGACGCGCGGCCTGCGCGTCGGCGGCTACCACGCGGTCAATCTGCTGATTCATTTGCTGGCGGTGGGCGCGTTGTTCGGTGCGGTGCGGCGCACGCTGGAATTGCCGCGGCTGGCGGTTCGCTTCGGTCGAACGTCGGTGCCGCTTGCGCTCGCCGTGGCCGCGCTGTGGGGATTGCACCCGCTCGACACCGAGTCGGTGACGTATGTCGTGCAGCGTGCGGAGTCGCTTGCGGGACTTTGCATCCTGGGTGCCATGTACGCGTTCGTACGTGCCGTAAGCGGTGCCACCGTAAATCGCGGGTGGGTGGCCGTAACGGTGCTTTCTACCTTGGCGGCGATGGCGACGAAGGAAATCGCCGTCATGATCCCGATTCTCTTGTTCCTCTACGATCGGGCGTTCGTGGCGGGAACTTTCGCCGGCGCATGGCGCGCGCGAAAGCGTCTGCATACCCTGCTGGCGGCGACGTGGCTTTTTCTCGCGTTCGTCGTGTTGCGCGCGGGCTCGCGCGGCGGGACCTTTTATTTGTCCGATCCCACGGCGTGGTGGCGTTACTGGCTGACGCAGCCGGGCGCGTTGGTGCACTACGTGCGGCTCGCTGCGCTGCCGCACCCGCTGGTCTTCGAGTACGGCACGTTCTGGTTGCCGTTCGCTCAGGCGATCGTCCCGGGAATAGCGGTCGTCGCTTTCATCGCCGGAACGGCCTGGGCCTTGGTGCGCCATCCCATGCTCGGGTTTCTCGGGGCATGGGTACTACTGCTGCATGCGCCGTCGAGCCTGATGCCCGGCGTCGTGCAAATGATCGTCGAGCACCGGACGTATTTGCCGCTAATCGTCGTGGTGATCGCCTTCGTCCTCGGATTGCAGCGCCTGGTGGGGGTGCGCGCCCTCTGGGCCGTGGCGTTGATCGCGCTGACGTTCGGCACCATGACGTATCGCCGAAATTTCGATTATCGCAGCGAGCTAGCCATCTGGAGCGACACCCTGGCGAAGCGACCCAAAAACACCCGGGCCTGGAATGCGCTGGGCATGGTGTATGCGGACCAAGGTCAGCTTCCCGATGCCGAGCGTGCATTTCTGCGGGCCTTGAAACTCGATCCGGCGTCGCCCGCGCAACTCGTCAACTACGGTCACGTATTGTTCAAGCAAGGACGGAAGGCGGAGGCCGTTGAATACTATCGGAAGGCGATCGCGATCGAACCCGAGTACCACGATGCGCTTTCCAATCTTGGGATGTATCTGCAGGACATCGGCGACGTGAAAGCGGCCATTTCGTATTTCGAGCGAGCGTTGTCCGTAAATCCCAGGGCTTGGGAGGCGCGATACAATTTGGGCAATGCCTTGGTTGCGGACGGACGGGTGGAGGACGGAGTGGTCGCGTATCGCACCGTGCTCGCGGGAAAGCCCGAAGCCGCGGACGCGCGAAAGAATCTCGCCAACGCGCTCATCCAATTGGGCCGGCCAAGCGAGGCGCTCGCGGCCATCGAGGCCGCGCCACAATCGACGCTCGAACTGCAGGTCGTCCGCGCAATGGCTTTGCTCGCGCTGCAGAAGTCTCACGAAGCGCTGGCACTCACGCGCCAGCTGAGCGATAAATTTCCGAACGATGCCAATGTGCACATGACGCTCGGGCTGGCGTTGAATGCGAAGGGCGACGCGGCGGGTGCCGCCGACGCATACGAGGTGGCCTTGCAACTGGGGCAAACCTCGCTCGCTCCGGCGGTGCGCGCGGGCATGCACGCGAGCATCGCCGAAGCGCGGCAGGCGCAACGCCGCTTGGCCGACGCGCTCGCCCATTACGAGCAGGCGTGGGAATTGCAGCCGGGCGATCCGGAGCTGGCCGCGCGCATCGCTGCCTTGCGACGCATCGTGGCCGAGCCGAAAACCTCCTCGTCGCCGTGACCGCTGCTTCCAGCCCCGTTCGTCGTACTTGGATTTGCGGCCTTGTTTTGCTCATGGCCGTTTTTGCGGCCTACGCGAATAGCCTGAGCGTCCCGTTCGTATTGGACGACCAGCCGACGATCGTCGACAACCCGACGATTCGGGCGGTGCGCACGGCATGGCTGCCGCCGGTCAATAGCGCGACGACGAGCAGCGGGCGGCCCTTGTTCAATCTGACGCTGGCGCTGAACTACGCGTCCGGCCGCACCAACGTACTCGGTTATCATGTAGTCAATCTCTGTCTGCACGCGGCGGCGGCGCTCGTGTTCGCGGGATTAGTCCGGCGGACGTTAGTATTGCCGCGAGCTGCCCACATTCGGGCGTGGATCAAGTATCCGAATGCGTTCGCCTGGGCGACGACGGCGGTGTGGGCGTTGCATCCGCTGCTTACGGCCGCCGTGACGTATGCGTCGCAGCGCGCGGAGGTGCTCGTCTCGCTTTGCTACCTCAGCGTCCTGTACGCCTTCGCGCGCAGTCTCGCAGGGGGAAGCCGTTGGCGATGGATCGCCGTGCTCGTCTGCTATGCGGGCATGGCGGCGAAGGAGGTCATGGTGTCGGCGCCATTGCTCGTGCTGGTGTACGATCGTGCGTTTGGCGCCGGCACGTTCCGCACCGCGCTGCGCGAGCGACGCGGCTTTTATTTGGCCTTGGCGGGCTCGTGGGCGTTTCTCGCGCTCTTGATGGGTCTCGCGGGCGGCCGTGGCGGCACCGCGGGTTTTGGCTTGGCAATCTCGCCATTGGCCTACGCCTGCACGCAATGCGAGGCGATCGTGCACTATCTCCGCCTCGTGTTTTGGCCGCAGAACCTCGTTTTCGATTATGGGAATTGGCCGCAGACGACGGGGCCATCCGACATACTCCCGCAGGCCTTGCTCATTCTCGTGTTGCTCGGGGCCACGGGCTGGGCGCTCGTACGGCGGCCGGCATTAGGCTGCGTCACGTTGGCGTTCTTTGCGATCCTGGCCCCAACGTCGAGCTTCGTGCCGGTACGCGATCCGATCTTCGAACATCGCATGTTCCTTCCGTCGGCAGTCGTTCTCCTGCTCGCGAGCGCCTGGCTGTTTCATGCGCTCGGCCGTAGCGCCGCTTGGCTCTTGGCCGTCGTAGCCACGGGACTCGTCGGGCTCACCGTCGCGCGCAACGCCGACTACGCCAGCGCGCGGTCGCTCTGGACGGACACGGTGGCCAAAGCGCCGCACAATGTTCGGGCGTGGTACTCGCTTGGCATCGCGGAAACGCTGGCCGGCGATTATCCCGCCGCCACCCAATCCTTGGAACGTGCCAGGCAACTCGATGCAGATAACCCAGAGGTTGCGGTCGCGCTCGCGAACGTGCTCGCGCAAGGCGCAGACAAAACACGAGCGATCGAGCTCTACCGCTGGGCCGTGGCCCGGCTTTCGCCTGCGACGCCAGTGTTGTATGAAGCGTGTCACAATCTGGGCGTCATGCTGCGCGGGGCAGGGGACGATGCCGGTGCGATCGAATATCTTTCCCGCGCGGCCCAGCTGCGGCCTGAGTCAGCCGAGGCGGAACTGAGTTTGGCGAATGCCCTCGCGTCGAGCGGACGACTCGACGCCGCCGTCCCGCATTTCGAGCGTGCCGCCGCGCTCGCACCCGAAAATGCCTTGGCGCCCTTGAGCAATCTCGGGAAAACCTATCTCGCGCTGAATCGCCCAGCCGATGCGGCCAAGGTGTACGCGCAAGCCGTGGCGCTTGCGCCTCAGCGGCCGGAACTGCGCTACGCGTTCGCCAACGCTCTGCTGCAGGCGAACCAACTCGCCGAGGCTGCCGTGCAGTACGAAGCCGTGGTCCAGGCGAGCCCGGACTTTCCCGAAGCGCACAACGAGCTCGGCATCGCGTACGCTCAACTCGGCCGGCCGCAGGAGGCACAAGTGCAGTTCGAGACGGCGTTACGTCTGCGCCCGAATTTTCCTGGCGTGCGCGAAAACCTCCAGCGGTTGCGCGAGTCGCAGTAGGCGTTGCGGCTTCGTGGTGCACGATTCCCACGACGAGCGAGGTACCGTCTCGGCCTCGACCACTGTCGTTGTTCGAACCCGGCGGTCGGGACGACCGCCGCTACCTCACTGGTTCCCGACTGGTGGCACGCCAAAAATCACACCCTGTCCCTACGCATGAAAGTCAGCTGGCTCAGCTCTCGTTCAGCACGTGATGCCGGCGGTACTCGCGCGGCGAGCAGCCGCACGCGCGACGAAACGCGTCATTGAACCGACTGATCGACGTGAAGCCGGAGCTGAAGGCGATGTCGACGATCTTCAAATCGCTCGTCGCGAGCAGCCGTTGCGCGTGCGAAATGCGGTGCTGCGTCAGGTACTCGATGAGCGTCGTGCCGAACGTCTTTTGAAAAAGGCTCATCGCGTAGTTGGGGTGCAGCTTCACCGACTTGCCGATCTCATCCACGGTCAAACGATCCGTGTAACGCTGCGCGATGAGACACGCCATTTGCTCGACCTTGTTGAGTCCGCCTTCGCTCAGCCCAACCGGCCGTTTCCGGGCCGAAGCGGCCGCCCCGCGCACGGCCGGGATCGCCAGCGCCAGTCGCAGCAGCCGAGCTTCCATTTCCAAGAGCACGGCCTTTTTCAACTCGGCGTGATCGCGAGCGAGGTCCCGTTCCCATTGCGCGAAAAGCTGCCCGTCGCTGTTCGCGAGCTCGTCCGTCGGATCCGAGATCATCTGCCCCTGCAATAGCGGTTGCACGAGATGATCCGGCAGCCGGCACTGCAGAAACCAGGGGAGCGGCAGCGTCGCCACGAAATATTCCGTCTCGCCGCCGAAATCGATGATTTGATGCGGAATCGCCGCCCAGAATGCCGTGATGCGATTCGCTTCCACGCGAACCTTCCGCCCGCCGAGCAAATAAGTGAGCCAGCCGCTCTCGAGGAAGTTGATCTCAACTTCGTTATGCCGGTCCGGCCGACGCATCGGCGACGGATTCCAACGCACACAGGTAAAGCCGTACGGCGCAAAATCGGGACGATTGGGATCGAAGGAGATCATGGCGGGAGGCAACCGCAGCTAGGGGACAAACGACGTTGGCGAACGTGAGCCGACGACGGCGCTGCGCTGGGGAACATGGACGGCTTAGAATCCGGTTAGAAAAGCGGAGAATCGCGGAAGAATTGCCGTCGAATCGTGCCTATCATCCCTTCCCAGTCAACGGTGAGTTCGCTTTCCGTTCCGCAGCCTTCAGTGCACCCGCTGCGCCACGCCCCGCTTCATACCTCTTACATGCAACGTTTCACGCCGTGTCTCGGTGTCATTATCGGCAACCGTGACTTTTTTCCCGACAAGCTCGTGGGCGAAGCCCGCGCCGATTTGATGAAGCTGTTCGGCGAGCTGCAGATCGAGGCGGTGATGCTCACGCCCGAGGAAACGAAGCTAGGCGGCGTCGAGACGCATGCTGAGGCGCGAAAATGCGCGGAGCTGTTTCGGCGGAATCGCGACCGCATTACCGGCGTGCTGGTGTGCTTGCCGAATTTCGGCGACGAAAAGGGCGTCGCGGAAACCCTGAAGCTCGCCGAGCTGAATGTCCCTGTCTTGGTCCAGGGGTATCCGGACGAGTTGGACAAGCTCGACGTGATCCGCCGCCGCGACGCGTATTGCGGCAAGATTTCCGTCTGCAATAATCTCCGCCAGGCGGGCATTCCTTTTTCGCTCACGACGAACCACGTCGTCCATCCGTTCGATGCGTCGTTTCGGGCCGACTTGGCGAAATTCATCGCGGTGTGTCGCGTGGTGCGCGGCCTGCGGCGCGTGCGGCTCGGCGCCGTCGGTGCGCGTCCGGGCGCGTTCAACACCGTCCGCTACAGCGAAAAGATTCTCGAGCGGAATGGCATCAGTGTCACGACCGTCGACCTGTCGGAAATTCTCGGCCAAGCCGCGAAGCTCGGTGAGACGCACCAACGCGTGCTCGGCAAAGTGGAGGAGATTCGCGCCTATGCGAATGCCACCGCGGTGCCGCCGGCGAAACTGACGCAGATGGCGCGACTTGGCGTCGTGCTGGACGATTACGTTGCTGCGAATGCCCTCGATGCCACCGCGATCCAGTGCTGGACGTCCGTGCAGCAAAACCATGGCTGCAACGTGTGCACCAGCATGAGCATGATGAGCGAGGCGATGATGCCGAGCGCCTGCGAAGTCGATGTCACTGGCGTGCTGACGATGTACGCGATGCAACTCGCGTCGAATTCGCCTTCGGCCCTGGTCGATTGGAACAACAATTACGGCGGCGACGCCGATAAGTGCGTGCTCTTCCACTGCGGCAACTGGGCGAAATCGTTTCTGCCCGACATCAAGATCAGCAACGCGCCGATCCTCGGCACGACGCTCGGCGTCGAGAATACTTACGGCGCGCTTGATGGGCGCACACCGGCGAGTCCGCTGACGTTCGGGCGTTTCACGACCGACGACACGGCCGGTGTGATCCGCGCTTACGTCGGGGAGGGTGAGTTGACGAATGACGAGCTGAAAACCTTCGGCAATCGCGCGGTCGCGCGCGTGCCGAAGCTGCAAAAGTTGCTGCGGCATGTTTGCCAAAACGGTTTCGAGCATCATGTCGTGATGAATGCGTCGCGTAGCGCCGATGTCCTCGCGGAAGCGTGCGAACGTTATCTCGGCTGGGATCTTTATTACCACGAGCGACAGGACGTCTGAGCTGCCACAGGACCAAGGACTAGAGACCAGCGACCAAGGACCACGAGGGAGAAACGCCAAGGACCAGTGATTACAACTCGCTTCATGGCTTCATTCGAATGTCATTCTGAGCGGAGCGAAGGATCCCGGCTTGGCTTCCGTTTTTGGTCCCTCGTCCCTGGTCCTTTGTCCTTGGTCGTTCCTCCCTCGTCCTTTCATTCCATCCGATGACCGATCGTGAACTCGCGCTGAAATCGGCGCGTTATCGCAAGGGCATCCTGCGTGCGATCAAGCACGCCGGCGCCGGCCACACGGGCGGTAGCCTTTCGTGCGTCGATGTGCTGAACGTGCTCTATAACCGAGTGCTCCGCATTTCGCCGGCCACGCGCACCGATCCGCTCCGCGACCGCTACATTCAGAGCAAGGGACACTCGGTCGAGGCGTTGTTCGTGGTGCTGGCCGAGCGCGGATTCTTTCCCGAGGCCGAGCTCGAGACGCTGTGTCAGTACAAGTCACATTTCGTCGGTCATCCGACGCGCAAAGTGCCGGGCGTCGAGCAGAACACCGGCGCGCTCGGCCATGGACTTCCCATCGCCGTCGGTTGCGCGATCGCGGCGAAAAAGGACCAGAACGGCGTGCGGGCGTTCACGTTGCTTGGCGACGGCGAACTCGCCGAAGGCAGCAACTGGGAGGCCGCGATGCTCGGCGCGCATTACCAGCTCGATAATCTTTTCGCGATCGTCGACCACAACCGGCTGCAGATCACGGGCAAGACGCGCGACGTCTGCAGCAACGAGCCGCTCGACGAAAAATTCGCAGCATTCGGTTGGACCGTACGCAGCGTCGAGGGGCATGATTTTGCCGCACTGACCGGGGCACTCAGCGATCCCATCGCAGGCAAGCCGACGGTCGTCATCGCGAACACCATCAAGGGCAAGGGCGTCAGCTTCATGGAGAACGTTGGCAAATGGCACCACGGCGTGCCGAGCGATGCGGAATACGCCACCGCAATTCAGGAGCTGGATGCGCAGATCGCGAAGCTGGAGGAACGGACATGAGCGCGCCAGCCCCTTCCATGTATTCCGCTGCCGCCGTACGGCGCGCAGCGGAGCTCGGGCTCAAGCTCGGGAAGGCGAATCTCGAAGCGTTTGCCGACGCGCTGACTGCGCTCGCGAAAGCCGACCGCAACGTGCTCGCCGTGACGAGCGATTCCCGCGGTTCCGGCAAGCTGGGGCCCTTCGGCCAGGCGTTACCGGACCAGATCGTTGAGATCGGCATCGCCGAACAGAATCTCGTCGGCGTCGCGGCCGGCCTGGCGTCCTGCGGGAAAACCGTCTTCGCCGTGTCGCCTGCGTGCTTTCTCACCGCGCGGTCGCTCGAACAAATCAAGAATGACGTGGCGTACTCGGACAACGCCGTGACGCTGGTCGGCATCAGCGCCGGCGTCAGCTACGGTGCGCTCGGCACGACGCATCACTCGCTCCACGATTTCGCCGTGCTGCGTGCGATCAACAATCTCGAGATCGTCGCGCCGGCAGACAATTGGGAGGCGAGGGAGGCCGTGAAGGCCGCCGCGAAGCGTCCGCACCCCGTCTACCTGCGGTTCGGCAAGGCGCCGGTCTACGATTTGCCGCACACCGGAAATTTCGAAATCGGATGCGCCCGCGTGTTGCGCGACGGTCGCGATCTCGCGTTTATCGCCACCGGCGAGACCGTGGCGCATGCGTTGCTTGCCGCCGCCGAGCTGCAGGCGGTGGCGGGAATTTCGGCGCGTGTCTTGAGCGTTCCGACGGTGAAGCCGATCGACGAGGCGGCGATCCTGGCGGCGGCGCGCGAGTGCCGCGCGGTCATCACGGTCGAGGAGCACATGATCAATGGCGGACTCGGCGAAGCCTGCGCGGCGCTGCTGCTCGAGGCCGGCGTCGGCGTGCCGTTCAAACGCGTGGGAATCCCGGACGAGTACACCGTGACCGGTAGCCAAGCCGATATCTTCCGCCACTACGGCCTCACGATGGAAGGACTGGCCGACACGGCGCGAACGTTGCTCCGGCGAAAGTAGATTCAATCTTCGCGCCGCTTCGCATCCGTCGCGGTTCGCCACTTACCGGCATGACTTACATCCTCGCGATCGATCAAAGCACGTCGGCCACGAAGGCGCTGTTGTTCGATGAGCAGGGCGGCCTGGTCGATTCGGTGTCGGCCGATCACGAACAACATTATCCGAAGCCCGGCTGGGTGGAGCACGACGCCGAGGAGATCTGGCAGAACACCCTTGCCGTGGCGCGCACGCTCGTGGGGCGGCAACCGGGTCGGACCGGCGAGATCGGTTGGATCAGCCTGACTAACCAGCGTGAAACGATCGTCGTATTCGATCGTGCGACGGGCGCGCCGCTGCATCGGGCGCTCGTATGGCAGGACCGGCGCGGCGACCAATTCTGCGCCGCGCAAATCGCCGCCGGCGACGATCCGCTCGTGCGCGATAAGACCGGCCTGCGGATCGATTCGTACTTCTCGGCCTCGAAGCTGCAGTGGCTCGTCCGGCACCGTCCCGATCTCGCCCAACGTCTCCGGGACGGCACCGCCCTCGTCGGGACGATCGACGCCTATCTCATCTATCGTCTGACGAACGGAGCGGTCTTCGCGACCGATCACACGAACGCCTGCCGCACGCTGCTCTTCGATATCCGAACGCTGGCATGGGACGACGAGCTTTGCCGCCGCTGGGATGTCCCGCTTCGCGCTCTCCCCGAAGTTCGTCCGAGCGCAGCACGTTTTGGGGAGACGAATTTCGGCGGCGCGTTGCCCAAAGCTGTGCCGATTTGCGGCGTCATGGGCGATTCGCAGGCTTCGCTCTTCGCCCAGCGCTGCTTCGAGCCCGGAACGGCGAAGGCGACTTTCGGCACCGGGACTTCCGTCTTGTTGAATGTAGGATCGCGCCGGCCACAAGCGGAGAAGGGAAGCGTGACGACGATCGGCTGGGTGTACGACGGCAAGCCGACGTACGTGATCGAAGGCATCATCACCTTTTCCGCCGCCACGCTGACGTGGCTGCGCGACCAGCTCGGCTTGTTTGCCAATTCGGCCGAGACCGAGGCGCTCGCGATGGGCGTCGCGGACAATGGCGGCGTTTACCTCGTGCCGGCGTTCTCGGGGCTTGGCGCTCCGCATTGGAACGAAGCCGCCCGCGCCGCGATCGTCGGCCTGAGCGCGCACAGCGAACGTCGGCACATCGTGCGCGCCGGTCTGGAATCGATCGCGTATCAGCTCCGCGATGTCCTCGACATGATGCAGGCGGACGCCGGCGTGACCGTGAAACGGCTGCAGGCCGACGGCGGCGCGACGGCTAATCGGTTCCTCATGCAATTTGCCGCCGATCTGACCGGCGCGGAATTGCGCGTGGCGAGCAGCCCGCATTATTCGCCGCTCGGCGCAGCGATGATGGGTATGCTCGGGATGCGCGTGTGCTCGTCCCCGGAAAGTCTCGCGCGACTGCCGCGCGCCGATACGACCTACAAGCCGCTGCGCTCGCGCGAGGATGTCATGGCCGAGTACGCGGGCTGGCAACGCGCCTTGCGTCAGGTAATGGCCGGAGGCGAGCGGTGATGCGCCGAAAAGCTTGGATCGTGAGGGCGGGCGCGCGCCGCGCGATGTCGAGCGGTGGAGCCCGATGTCCTCATCGGGATGGATTGAAAGCGGGCAACCAAAGCCGGCTGGCGCCCCGACCTGATACGAGCCGTAGCGGAACGCGTGAGCGTTTCGTGCTCGCCCGAAAGCCTCACGGCTTCCGCTACGCGCGACCTTCTATTAGCGCGTTCGTCTTTTTTCTGCACCTTAATCTATGCGTCGTTGCTGGCTGATCTTTTTCGCGGGCGCGATTTCGGCGTTCGCTGCGGAACGCATGCGGATCGCAGTGCCTGAAGGCGCATCTCCGCGCGTGCGTTACGGCGCGGAACGGGTCGTCGGTGCGCTGCGCGAGGTCGGATTGGCAGCCGAAATCGTCGGCGCCAACGACGCGAACGCCGATGTTGTCCTCGGCCGAACCGATGATGGCGCTGTCGCAAAAATTCTCGCGAATCCCGCGGCGTCATCGGCGACGGATAAGTCGGGGCGGAACGCGCCTTCCGCAGCTTCACCCGGTCGCGAAGGGTTCACGCTTTGGTCGATGACGCCGCGGCAAGTGCTCGTGGCGGGGGCCGACGACTCCGGCGTGCTCTATGGTTGTCTCGAGCTCGCGCAACGGGTGCGTGAAGCGAAGAAGCTTCCGAGCGATCTGCTCGTTGTCGATCACCCGGGCTTGGTCCTGCGCGGTCCGTGCATTGGCCTGCAGAAAACCTATATTCTGCCGGGCCGGCATGTGTACGAGTATCCGTACACCTCCGAGCTGTTTCCGTTTTTCTACGATCTGGCGTTCTGGCGCGAGTACCTCGATTTTCTCGCGGACAACCGGATGAACACGCTCTTCCTGTGGACCGGCCATCCGTTCGCCTCCCTCGTGAAGCTGCCGGATTATCCGTACGCGCTCGAGGTCACGGAGGAGCAGTTCCAGCGGAACGTGGCGATTTACCGCACCATCGCCGAGGAGTGCGACCGTCGCGGCATCTGGCTCGTCCAGATGTTCTACAATATCATCCTTTCGAAGCCATTCGCCGAGCATCACCAGCTCGCCACGCAGTTGAAAGCGTCCGTGCCGGTTGCCGCCGACTACACGCGGAAGTCGATCGCCGAGTTCGTGAAGCAATATCCTCACGTCGGTCTAATGCCATGCCTGGGCGAAGCGTTGCAGGGGACGAAAAACCAAATCGATTGGGCGACGCAGGTGATCTTGCCCGGCGTGCATGACGGCATGAAGGCGGCCGGACTGACCGAGGAGCCGCCCGTCGTTTTTCGGACCCATGCGATGGAACCCGAGGCCGTGATGCCCGAGGCGTTCAAGGTCTACACGAACTTGTTCACCGAAACGAAGTACAACGGCGAATCGCTCACCACCTGGGAGCCGCGCGGCAAAGGGCAGGCGACGCATCTCGCGATGAGCAAGCTCGGGCCGCACCTGGTAAACATTCACATCCTGGCGAATCTCGAGCCCTTCCGCTATGGCGCGCAGCAGTTCATCCAGAAGAGCGTGCAGGCATCGCGCGATCGGTTGGGCGCCACCGGCATTCACCTCTATCCGCTGGCGTACTGGAACTGGCCGGATGCTCCCGACAAAACCGACGAGCCGCTCAAGCAATGGCGCCGCGATTGGATCTGGTTCGAAGCTTGGGCGCGCTATGCGTGGAACCCCGACATCGATCCGGCGACCGATCGCCGTTATTGGGTCGAACGACTCACGGAGCGGTTCGGCGATGCCGAGGCCGCCGCGAAAATCCTCGACGCGTACAACGCGATGGGCGAGTGCGCGCCGCGGATCATCCGGCGTTACGGGATTACCGAGGGAAATCGGCAGACGATGTCGCTTGGCATGACCTTGGACGAACTCGTGCGCCCGGAAAAATACGGCGTGATCTCGGATCTTTGGGAGTCGCAGTCGCCTCCCGGCGAGCGATTGCAGGACTACGTCGCGAACGAGCTGGCTGGCCGACCGCACGTGGGCGAGACGCCGGTGCAGGTTAATCGCGAAATCATTGAGTTCTCGCGTCGCGCCGTCGAGGCCTTGGCGGAGGCAGCTCCACGCGTCATGAAGAACGAGGCGGAGTTTGTACGGCTCCGCAACGACGCCGCGTGCATCGAAGCAATGTCCCGGAACTACGCGGCGAAGGCGGAGGCGGCCATCGCGCTCCTACGTTACGAGCGCACGCACGATATCAAGGACATGGAGGACGCTCGCGCACGCCTCGCGGAGAGCGTCGCACACTTCCGGACGCTCGAGCGGTTGACGCGCGATACCTACCGCTTCGCCAACTCGATGCAAACCGCGCAGCGGCGCATTCCGATCGTCGGAGGCAGCGGTGGAAAGCCGGCGAACTATCACTGGTCCCAGCTATTGCCCGTGTACGAAAAGGAGTTCGCCGATTTCGACCGAAAGCTTGGTGCGCTCAAGACCGGTGGCCGCGCCGCTGCGAACGCCCAACTGCTCGCCACGATGAAGCCGGCCGCGTTCACCGTGCTGAGCCGCAACGCGGAAACGTATACGATCAAGGCGGGCAACCCGGTCTTCACCGATACGCGGCATTTCATCGAATCAGCGACGACCGAGATCGATGGATTGAAAGGCATTCGGTTTTCGCACGAGGCGGCGAAGAACGGAAAGTTGGGGCCGATTGAATTTTCGACGACCGGGCCGGTGCGCGTGCTCATCGGTTACGTGCAGTCGGATGCGCCGGAGTGGCGGAAGGCACCGCAGGGCGAAACCGACGCGTTGGCGGCGGAGCAGGGAAGCACCGAGCCGCTGCTGCTCGACGCCGTGCAGATCGAAGGGCTGCCGAAGGTCAATGTGTACGAGATGACGTTCGGCCCCGGAAAACATCAGCTCGATCCCCGAGGCACCGGAAGCTATCTGGTGTTGGGTGTCGTCACCGCCGAGTGACCCGATGAATCCCCATTTGGATTTTCCTTTGGTAGGGCGAACCGTCCTCGGTGAGCCGATGCGGCGTGCTTGCGCCAAAAGCTCGGCTCGGCGGGGACGCCTCGCCCTACCGCGATCGGCGTTCCGATCGCTTCTGAGATCTTTCTTCCTATGAAACGCGTTTGTTGCCTGGTCGCCTTGCTCATTGCTTTCGCGTCCGTCGTCCGGGCGGAAGAAGCCGTCGCGCCGAAATCCGTCGCGCGCTGGGACATCTTCGAACTGGAGCTGAAAGGCCCGAGCGAGGGCAATCCCTTCGTCGACGTCCGCTTCTCGGCGGTGTTCACGAATGGCGCGCGCACGGTCGACGTGCCCGGTTTCTACGACGGCGAGGGCGTGTACCGCGTGCGTTTCATGCCCGAGCAAGTCGGCACGTGGCGATATGAAACCAAGAGCAATCGCTGGCCGCTCACGGGCAAGACTGGCAGCTTCACGGTTACGTCTGCCGGCAAGGGCAATCACGGCCCGGTGCGCGTTTTCAACACGTACCACTTCGCCTACGCCGACGGCACGCCGTTCAAGCCGATCGGCACGACGATCTACAACTGGCTCGATACGCCGGAGGAAGTGCAGGAGGAGACGCTGAAGACGCTCGCGTCCGCTCCCTTCAACAAGGCGCGCATGCTCCTGACGCAGCAGCCCGAGTCGTATCAGAAGAAATTCGCGCCGCCGCGCTGGCCCTTCGCGGGGAAGCCGCCGCACGATTGGGATTTCACGCGCTACAATCCGGAGTATTTCCGTCACTACGAAAAACGAATCGGGCAGCTGCGCGAGCTCGGCATCGAGGCGGATCTCATCCTGTTCAATCCGTACGGCAAGTGGGGCTTCGAAACGATGGACGCGGCCTCGGACGAGCGTTACCTGCGCTACGTCATCGCGCGATTCGCGGCGTTTCGAAACGTGTGGTGGTCGATGGCGAACGAGTATGACTTCCTGCGCGCAAAGCAGGAATCCGAGTGGGACCGGATCTTCCAAATCGTGCAGCAGGCCGATCCGTACAATCACCTTCGCTCGATTCACAACGGCAGCCTCATCTACGACCACAACAAGCCATGGGTGACGCACGTGAGCATGCAGAACGGCGCTGCGGTCGAGGAGCCCGGCCGCGCCGAGATATACCGTGACGTCTATCGAAAGCCGATCGTGTACGACGAAGTGAAATACGAGGGGAAGAGCCCTTACCGTTGGGGCAATCTCTCCGGCGAAGAAATGGTGCATCGCTTCTGGTGCGGCACGGTGGCCGGCACCTATGTCGGACATGGCGACTATTTCTTCACGACCGTCGAGGACACCTGGACGTCGTTCGGCGGCAAGCTGACCGGCCAGAGCGCGCCGCGGCTCGCTTTTCTCCGCAAGGTCATGGAGGACGGTCCCGCGGAAGGTCTCGATCCGATCGACAAATGGCAGGATCCGACGGCAGCTGGAAAGCCCGGCGAGTACTATCTCATCTACTTCGGGCGCGAAAAGCCGACGTCGTGGGCCTTCCGACTTTACAAGAACGGCGTGACCGATGGCATGCGGTTCAAGGTCGAGGTGCTCGATACCTGGGAAATGACGGCGACTCCGGTCGACGGCGAGTTCGTCACCAAGAAGAAGAACAATTATGATTTTGCGGACGCGCAGGACCGGGTTGTCACATTGCCAGGGAAGTCCGGCATGGCGTTGCGAATCCAGCGGGTCGGCGGCGGCGCCGGCAAAACTGAACTGCCGACCGACTAACGCGACGAGCTTCACCTCCAAACGACGCCAATGAATGCGAATCGAAATGTAGGGCGGGGGCTCCCTCCTTCGCGGGCAGGCCGAACCCCGCCGTCGCGGTCATCATTGGCGAGCGTCGGCGCGATGTTCGTCCGCATGGTGGGCGTTCTTCGAGTCAGTGGAATTCTTGGATTTTTCAGGCAACGGCGGGGTTCGGAGACCCCGCCCTACATCAAGCCGATGCATCGGCGATTCGCGGCGATGTGCGTAGGCGTGGCGTTGTCAGGGCTTGGCGTCCATGCCGCCGATGTTGCTTCGGTGCCCTCTATCACCGACGACGAGATGCAGCGCGTCTACGATGAGGTGAAGACGCCCTTCAAATACGGGATCGTGCTGCGGCCCGGCCCGGAAGAGCTCGTCGATTGTCCAAGTGTGTTTCGCTACGAGGGCAAATGGTTCATGGTCTATGTGGCGAACAAAGCGAAGGTCGGGTACGAGACCTTGCTCGCCGAAAGCGACGATTTGCTGAACTGGAAGCCGCTCGGGAAAATCCTTCCGTTCCGCGAGACCGGCTGGGATGCCTGGCAAGCCGATGGCGGCATGTCGCTGGTCGATCCCGTTTGGGGCGGTTCGGCGGCGCCAGAACGATACGACGGCAAATACTGGATCAGCTACATCGGCGGCGCGGAGCACGGCTACGAACCCGATCCGCTCTCCATCGGCCTCGCGTGGACGACGACGCCGAACGTGGCAAAAGCCTGGACGCGTTTGACCGAAAATCCCGTGCTTTCGCCGTCGCAGCCGGATGTCCGCGACTTCGAAAAAGTGACGCTCTACAAGAGTACGATCATTCATGATCGCGACCAGACGCTCGGTGCGCCGTTCGTCATGTTCTACAACGGCAAACAGGAGCTGACGGGGAAACCCGGTAAGACTCCGCCGAGTCACGAGTGCATCGGCCTGGCGGTCTCGAAAGATATGGTGCATTGGACGCGCTACGGACGCGACCCGGTCGTCGACAACGCTCCGGGCAAAGCGGCGATCAGCGGAGATCCGCAAATCGTGAAGGTTGGCGATCTCTGGGTGATGTTTTATTTCGGCTTTCGCTGGAAACCGAACGCGTTCGATACCTTCGCGGTGTCGCGCGATCTCGTGCATTGGACGAAGTGGAACGGCGCGAATCTCGTCGAGCCGAGCGAGCCCTGGGACAAGCCCTTCGCGCACAAGCCATGGCTGCTGAAACACGACGGCGTCGTGTATCACTTCTACTGTGCCACCGGAAAAGGCGGCCGCACGATCGCCCTCGCGACATCGAAGGATTTGCGTCCACCGCAGCCCGTGGAAACGGAGCCTAACAAACCGGAAACAACGCCGGAAAAGCGCCCATGAACATTCGTACCACTCCGGGTGCCGAGGGTAGGGGCGTCTCTCCGAGACGCCTTGAGTTCCAGGGTTCCCCGTTACCGCTTGAGGACGACGCCAGCGATTCCGGATGTGGGGCGGGGGCTCCGAACCCCGCCCTACATCAAACAACCGCGGAGTGGGAACCCGGCCGTTCGCCCCATTGCGCAAACACGCCGCGGCGTTTGCTCGCTCGCGCAATAGGTAGCGGAAACCGTGAGGTTTTCGGGACGTGCGAGCCGCGTTTGGACGAAAAGCTCACGCTTTCCGCTACAGCCGCGGGGTTTTTACCCGCTCGCCGGCGCTCGCAGCTACGGGCAGGCTTATTCGCGCTCGTCGGACTGACGTGCGCCGCCCTGCACGCCGCTCCAGCCGAACTCTGGGTGGCGCCGAATGGCGACGATCATGGCACCGGCACGCGCGAGCAGCCACTCGCCTCCGTCGCGATGGCGCAGCGGAAAGCGCGAGAGCTGCGCCGGACCAACGATCCTTCGATCGCCGAGGGCATCCGGATCATGCTCCGCGGTGGTGTATATTCCTTGTCGGCCGCGCTATTTTGGCGGTGGGAGGATTCGGGAACAGCCGCCAGCCCGACCATCGTGGAGTCGGTCGCCGGCGAACGCGCGACATTGAGCGGCGGTGTGGCGGTGCGCGGATGGACGAAGCTTGCCCCTCGCTCAGAAACCGGACCATTGGCCGGCGCTCGTAGCGAAGAACGACTTCCGGCGGCTGCGCGTGGAGAGGTTTGGGTTGCGGATGCTCCCATCGTGGCCGGGCGTCCGCTGGAGTTTCGCGACCTATGGGTCGGGGATCGCAAAGCCACCCGCGCCCGCACCCCGAACGATCCGGCCATGCAACGACTCGTGCGTTGGGATCGGCGGGCGGAAGTCGCGACGATTCCCGTTGCCGCGCTGGGCGGCGTCGAACGCGCGGGCGACATCGAAATGGTGCTGGAGCAGCAATGGGAGATCGCGCTTCTCCGGCTGCGCGGAATCGAGCGCGCGGGCGACGAAGCCCGAGTCACGTTTCAATCGCCGGAGAGCGCGGTCGAATTCCAACACCCCTGGCCGCAGCCCATCCTGCCGCCGAAAGGCGGTGGCGCGTTTTTCCTCGTGAACGCGCTCGAGTTCCTGGATTCGCCGGGCGAGTGGTATCAGGATCGCGGCACGGGCCGGGTTTACTATTGGCCACGGCCCCAGGAGGATCTCACGCGCGAGACGGTAACGGCTCCGGTGCTCACGACGCTCGTCGAGCTGCGCGGCACCCTGGATCGTCCGGTTACGCAGATTCATTTCCGCAATCTCGACTTTGCGCACAGCGCCTGGCACGAGCCTGGCCAATCCGGCCACGTGCCGTTGCAAGCGGGCATGGCGATGATCGAGGCGTATAAGCTGTCCGTCCCCGGGACGCCCGACAAGAAATCGCTCGAAAACCAGGCATGGATCGCGCGGATGCCAGCGGCGGTCGTCGTGTCGTCCGCCGATGCGATCGAGTTTGAGCGCTGCGCCTTCGAGCATACCGCCGCAGCCGCTCTGGATTTCGGCGCCGGCACGCACGTGTCCTCGGCGATCGGTTGCGTGTTCCGCGATGTGGGCGGCAACGGCATTCAGCTTGGCTCGTTTCAAGAAGGAGCCGTCGAAACGCATGTCCCCTATGCGCCGACGGACGACCGCGAGGTTTGCGCGCGCGTTCGCGTCGCGAATAACGTCCTGCGCGATACCGCCAATACCGACTGGGGTTGTGTCGCGATTATCGCGGGTTACGCGCGCGAGCTCACGATCGAGCACAACGACATCGCCGACACGTCCTACACCGGCATCAGCGTCGGGTGGGGGTGGACGAAGACCGCCAACGCCTCGCGCGATAATCGAATCCACGCGAATTCGATCCGTCGGATCGCCACGCGCGTTTGCGATACCGCCGGCGTCTACACGCTCTCCGCTCAAGCGGGAACCAGCGTGAGCGAAAACGTCATCGATGAGGTTGCGATGAACCCGTACGTCGACCGACCCGACCATTGGTTTTACCTCTATACCGACGAGGGTTCGTCGAACATCACGGTGCGGGACAATTGGTGCCCAGCGGAGAAATTCCTGAAGAACGCGAATGGCCCCGGCAATGTCTGGGAGAACAACGGCGCCGGCGTTGCGGCGGAAATCAAGCAGCGCGCGGGCTTGGAAGCGGCCTACCGAGATCTCTTGCCCGAGATGCAAACGCCCGTTCCCGCCTCGCCACCGGCTAAAAACGCGCGCGAGTCCGACGGATCGTTTGAGCTTCGGCATCGTGCTCCTGCACCGGCACCTTAGTATTTCGTGACAACTCCAGCCAATCGCGGGAGAGTTCTCGAAAAACCCGGAGCATACTCACGCTGCTTTCGCGATTCGACTTCCGATCATTCCTGATTTCGGAAAGTTGGTGGGCTCCTCAAATCTCCATCCTTCGACCTCATGGCCTCTACGTCTTCCGATTCAGCCGCCGCAACGGGCGCATCCGATCAGATAACCCGTCAACAGTGGAAATGGTCCGCGCTCGCCGGCATGGCGTCGTATCTCGACGCCGGCTCGATCGTCGCGCTCGGCGCCAGCCTCAAGGCGTTCCAGGACGAGTTTCATTTGTCCACCGGTAAGGTCGGCGCGCTGCAAGCCATCGGGCCTAATGCCATCGGCTGTGCCATCGGGGCGTTCATCGGTGGCTGGCTGGGGGACAAGCTCGGCCGGAAGCGGATCTACCAATGGGATCTGCTGGTGTACGCGGCAGGCATTCTGTGCATCGCGTGTTCCGTCAACGCGCCGATGCTCTTCATTGGCACTTTTGTGGTCGGCGTGGCGGTCGGCGCCGACGTGCCGACCTCGTTGGCGCTCGTCGGCGAATTCGCCCCCGCCAAGGCGCGCGGCAAGCTGCTCGGGTTCACGCAGGTCGCATGGTGTCTCGGGCCGTCCGTCGTGCTGTGGCTCGCGATGGCGCTGTCGCCGCTGCGCATGCTGGGCAATCGAATCCTGTTTTTGCATCTGCTGGTCGTCGCGCTCATCACGTGGGCGATGCGTCGCGGCCTGGCCGAATCGGCGCGGTGGAAGGCGGCGGCGGCTTCCACGAAGGAGCAGGTCAAGAGCTTGTTTAGCTCGGCGAACGTTCGGGCGATGATCTGGACCGGTACGATCTATTTGTTCTGGAACCTGACCGCGGGGACGAACGGCGCCTTTGGCGCTTACTTCAATCGCGTGCTGCTCGGTGGGCAGGAGGTCAGCGGGACGAAAGCGCAAGCCGTCGGCACCGGCCTGGCGAGTCTGTCGTTCCTTTGCACGATGATCGGCACGGTCTTCATCTTCATGCCGTATGCCGACCGCAGTTTCCGCGCGCGGAAATGGCTTTGGGGCACCGGCTCCTTGGTCCAGATCGCCGCCTGGGCGATGTTGATGTTCGTGCCGTACACGGTGCCGACCGTGTTCGCGAACACGATCATGTACGGCGTCGGCGCGGCGCTGGCCGGCGAGGCCTTCTACAAGGTTTTCAGCCAGGAGCTGTTTCCCACGATTCATCGCGGTACCGCCCAGGGAATCACCTTTGGCGTCGCCCGCATGCTGCTTGGCGTTTGGAGCTTCATCGCGCCGACGTTGATCAATGAGCAAAACCCGAACTTCCACGCGCTCGCTTTCATGTTGAGCTTGTTCCTCGTGATCAGCGGCGCGGTCGGCTTCTTCTTCATGCCGGACACGTCGGGCAAATCGCTCGAGCAGATCGAAACCGAGCGCGCGTGACGCTTAATGAGCGCTGCAACCGTCGAATCATTCGTCACCAGTCTGAGCTTTGTGTTCTGTGTGACGATGGTTCGGCTCCGATTTCACTGCGGTGAAGTCGCGCGGGAGACCCCTCGGCGTCGCTCTTCGTGAACCCTCCCTCCCATCTTCGGTGTGAGTACCTCAACTCGCCGCTCGGCGTCGACGAGCGCGCGCCACGGCTGAGTTGGCAGCTGAATTCGGATCGCCGCGGCGCGCGTCAAACCGCTTATCGGATTCTCGTCGCGAGCACGCTCGACAAGCTGCTGCGGGGCGAAGCGGATCGTTGGGACAGCGGGGTCGTCCAAAGCGCGCAAACCGCTCACGTCGCCTACGCCGGACCGCCGCTGCGGTCGCGCGATCTATGCTACTGGACGGTCGAAGTGTGGGACGAGCGGGACGCGGCGGTTCGGTCCGAGCCGGCGTTTTGGTCGATGGGCTTGCTCGAGCGTTCCGATTGGCAAGCGCGCTGGATCGCGGCCGATCCCGAAATCGTGCGGCGCGATCCCGAAGCCGTCGCCTCGACGCTCACCGATTGCGGGACCCCCGCGGTTTTTCGGAAGGCGTTCGAGGTCGGCGCGCCGGTCGCTCGCGCCACAGTCTACGCTACGGCTCGTGGCGTTTTCGAGCTTCGTTTCGACGGACACCGTCTCGGCGACGATCTGTTCGCGCCGGAATGGACCGACTACGACAAGCGAATTCATTACCGCACGTACGACGTGACCGCCCTGATCCGCCATGGACGGAATACCGTCGCGGCGACGCTGGGCGACGGCTGGTGGAGCGGTTACGTCGGCTGGCAGGAAACGCGCGGGCGTTATGGCAGCCTGGAGAACAGCCTATGCGCGCAGCTCGAAATCGAGTTCGTCGACGGCACTCGCACGGTAATTGGCACGGATGCGTCGTGGCAGTGCAACACCGGCCCGATCCTCAGCTCCGATTTTCAGATGGGGGAGGTGTACGACGCGCGGCGGGAGGTGGAGGACAGTCAAGGACCGGGGACGAAGGACCAGGGACGAGGGACCATCGACCAGGATACGCATCCTTTGTCTGAAGGGTCTCTGGTCTCTGGTCCTTTGTCCGTGGTCCCTCTCACGTGGCTGCCGGTGCGCGAGGTCGCCGCCCCTTCGGCCGCGCTCGTCGCGCAACGCTCGGAACCGGTGAAGATCACCGAGACGATCAGGCCAGTTTCAGTCGTCGAACATCGGCCGGGCGTTTTTATTTTCGATCTCGGCCAAAACATTTCCGGCTTCGTCCGCTTGCGCTTGCGGGGCGTCGCCGCCGGCACGCGCGTCACCATCCGGCACGGCGAGCGATTGAACCCCGAC
>CBINOT010000059.1:0-28059 GCA_966252355.1 uncultured Opitutus sp.
GGGACCTGCCCGCGGCCGCTGCCGGCGCCCCGCCCGCAGCCGGCGCCAGCAACATGGGCCCGCGGGGAATGGGGCGGGGGGGGGCAGCCGGCGGAGGGGTAAGCCACGCCGGGGCAGCCACGGACACGTGTCCGCATTTTCCGTTCCGCGCAAGAAAAAAGTAGCAACGCACCCCGGATCCGCTCGGGATAACACCTTTTTAGCCTGCTCTAGGAAAAACGGAACGTGGCATCCGCCTTTACTGTCGCCCGGAGGCGAATACGCTCCCCTTGCCCATGTCATTCATCGCGGAACGATTTTCCGGCGCCTTGCGGGCGGAGCTCGAGGCGCTGCAGCACGCCGGCGAGACGCGACGTTTCGGCGCGGGTGAGATCATCTTTTCGGCAGGCGATGCGGGCGACGGGTTTTACGTGATCGAGTCGGGGCGGGTGCAGATCGTCGCCGCGTTCGGCGGCGCCGAGCCGCGCGTGCTCGCGACCATCGGCGCCGGCGACTTTTTCGGCGAGATGGCGGTGCTCGACGACGCTCCTCGGTCGGCCACGGCAAAGGCGGAAACGGACACGCGCGCGGCGTTTATCAGCCGCGACGATCTGCTCGACTTGCTCGATCGACAGCCGCGCCTGGCGCTCACGCTGATTCGCGAGTTCAGCAATCGGATTCGGGCGCTCAACCGGAAATACGTAAACGAGATCATTCAGGCCGAGCGCCTCGCGCTGATCGGCCGCTTCGCGGCCACGATCGTGCACGATTTCAAGAATCCGCTGACGATCATCGGCCTCGCCGCCGAGCTCGCCTGCGCCGAGGACGCCACGCCCGCGTTACGGGTCAGAGCGCAGCATAAGATCGCGCGTCAAGTAGAGCGGATGGCGAACATGCTTCAGGAGCTGATGGAATTCACCCGTCCCACTGGCCAACGCATCACGCGACGCGGCGTGAATTTCGCGGACTTCATGACTCCGCTGCTGGAGGAGCTCCGGCAGGAGATTGCCGATCGGGGCGTCAAGCTCGTGGCGCCTAAACTGCCCGCGGATCTGGAGGCGCGGCTCGATCCCCCGCGGCTCTCGCGTCTTTTCTACAACCTCATCCACAACGCCATCGAGGCGATGCCCGACGGCGGGAAGATTTATCTGCGCTTCAAGGTGAAAGACGACGAACTGCAGATCGACGTCGAGGATACGGGCAAAGGGGTCGCGCCGGAGATCACCCCTTCCCTCTTTCAACCCTTTGCCACGCATGGGAAGCCCAATGGCACCGGCCTTGGCCTGACGATCTGCAAGAAAATCGTCGAAGACCACGGCGGCCGGATCTGGGCGAAAAGCGAACGCGGCAAGGGCGCGACCTTCTCCTTCACGTTGCCGATCGTACGCTGAAGGCGCTCGGCTGGCGTACGATGCGATAGCCCGTAGCGGAACGCGTGAGCGTTTCGGCTTGGTCCGAAAGCCTCACGGCTTCCGCTACGTCGGAAGCTGGATGGTGAGGAGACCCGTCTACACGCCGGCGGGCGCGGCAGCGACCGCTCCTCGGCCGCCCACGAGTTCCTTGAGCGAACCCCAGGCTTTGCGCAATCCGGCCGGGCGCACGCCGCCGCCAAAACCGTAGCGCTGCACGAGCTCCGCTTCATGTCCGCGATACCGCGGGGGCAGCAGGAAGAGCATCCCACCTTCCGTCGCCGCAATCGTGGAAAAAATCAGGCCGGAGCCGACGGCGAGCGACGACGCCGGCAACGCCACGGGCGCCGTGCGCGGCGCGCGCACGAGCCACGGACGATAGACGAACTCAAGCCGGCCGTCCGCCGCGCGGTTGAGGCGACCGTAGGTTCGGACGGGCACGGTGGCGAAACTCGAGGCCGAGAACATCGCATTGCCGGTCTCGGCCGGCACGAAACGGCCGCGCCGGCCGGTGAAGAAATCCCACGAGAGGATGGCGCCGAAAATCGTAAGCCGAAATGCCCAACCGGCGACAAAGTACGAGACGACGATCACCGCGACCGACAGCAAAGCGCCGACGGCCGGATGCAGCGTGGTCGTCAACGCGAGCAAACCCAACAAACCCGTCCGCGCGGCTTTGAGCCCGGCGTCGATCGCGCCCCAGGGACTCAACAAGATCAGCACGTTGATCGCATGCGACGCCATCCACACGATGGCGAAGATCGCGATGCCGAACGGGATCGTCAGGATGTCGAGCGCAGGAGCCCAGTTGATCCCGAACACGGGCAGCATCGCGAGGCCGCTCGTCGCGAAGCCGGTTCCCGCTCGCGACGATTGCTCGAGCAAAAGCCGCGAGAACGCGTCCATGGCGACGGGAACGACCATGCCCGCCGCGATCATGCCGCTGAACTTGTTTTCGACGACCTCCAAGGCATCGAGCGGCTTTTTCAGCATGGGCGGCACCGCCGCCCCGAAACCGTCTTTGAGCGCGCACACGGCGACGAGGAGCAAGGCGGGGACCCAGAACTTTGGCTGCGCATACCAGGGCAATGCCGCCCGCGTGGCCCCGTCTTTGGCGGTCACCCATTGATACGCACCCAGGGCGCCGGTGCCGAGCAACGGCGAGATGGCGACGCCGGTCACGGTCGTGAGCGCCTGCGATACCATCGCCCCGGGCGATCGATCGCTACTGAAACGTGACGGCGTGCTAGCCGCCCAAGCGATCGGCGCGAACACACACGCCATCGCGAACGCGAGCAGAGTCAGAGGAGCAATTCGCTTCACGCGCAGAAAATACGTAGGTTGTAACGATAGTAAAGTAGGCGAATCCCCATCAGGAAGTTGCGGCCGGCCGCAGCGCAGCGCCGCTCGAACTACCTAGTTTTCGTTACAAATTTTATCTTGTCCGTGCCGCAAGCGCGAACAGCGTCACGCCCCAACCCCCGGCGGCGCTGTTTCCAGCCCGCATATTACAGCCCTCATGCTTTTGTCGTTCGCCTCGCCGGCACTCCGTCGGCGCCTCTTGTTCGTTTCCTGGATCGCGCTCGCCTCGCTCCCCGCGGCGTATGTGGCGTGGGAATTCGCGGCGACCACCCGCAATTTCCCGTTTTGGGACGAACTCGATGCCGCAATCGACTTTTTACTGAAGCTCAAAGGAAGCGGCGGCTGGCGCGAGGTGCTGCCGCAATTTTTCGCACTGAACAACGAGCACCGCACGGTCACGAGCCGCGTGATCTTCGCGCTCAGCTACTGGCTGACGGGCACGGTGAACTTCAACGTCATCGGCGTGATCGGAAATCTGTTTATCGTCGGCGCGTGCGGCTTGCTGGTGGGGGCGGCGCGCGGCATCGAAAGCCGGATCCGGGTCGGGGTTGTGCTCGCGCTGCTCGTTTTTCAGCTGGAACACTTCGAAAACTTCATCTGGTCCGGCGCCTCGATCGACCATTTTCAAGTCGTGTTCTTGGGCGTCGCGGCGATCGTCGCCCTGACCCGGGACACCGCCACGAGTTGCCGTTGGGCGGTGCTTTTTGCGGTGCTGGCGACGTTTACCTTGGCGCATGGCTGTGTCGTTTGGGCGCTCGGAATCGGGTGGCTGACGCAGCGGCGCGCGTGGTCGCGTCTGCTCGTCTGGTCGGCGTTCGCCACGATGGCGCTCGGCGGCTTCTTCGCGGGATTTCAGTTCAATCCGGGGCACGCCATCCCGTCCGTCACGCTCGCGAACGTCGCGCTCGTGGGCTATTTTTGGCTGCAATTACTCGGCGCGCCGTTGGTGCTTGGACAAAAAGCGTTCGCCGCGTTTCCCGGCGCGATGCTCATCGCATTGGTCGCGGTCTTGGTTGCACGCGGCGCTATCCGCCGCCACCCCGTCGCGATCCTCACCGCGTGCTTCGGCGTCGCGTCGCTCGTGTTGGTCGCCTTTGGCCGCATCCACATGGGCGGCGAGATCGTGACGTCGCGTTACATGATTTTGCCCGCGCTGGCGTGGGCGATGACGATTCACGTCATCCTCGAAGAGTTTACGCCCGCCGAAAAACCGTTCCGCTGGCTCGCTTGGATTGCGCCGCCGCTGGTCGCGTTGAACATCGCGGCGGACTTCCAATTTCAGAAACCAAAGGAAGACTTCATTGAAGCGCGCGACCGGGCCGCGACGTACTTCAAGACCTATGGGCACGCGGACGGCGGCAATAGTCGCATCTACCCTTCCGCCGGCCGCGCGGACGAAATTCTCACCGCCGCCTACCAGCGCGGCGTCTACCACCTCGGCCGCGTATCGGATATCGTGCCGATCGCGAATCCGAAACCGAGCACGCGCATGGTGGGGGCCGTCGACGAGTTGGTCGTGAACAGCCGCGCCGTCACGGTCGGCGGCTGGGGCATGCTGCCCGGTCGGGTTTCAAAGCGCGGTCAGGTCTACCTGGTGCTGCAAACCGACGATTCGTTCACGGTGTACAGCACGTTGACCCTGCAACGCCGCGACATCGCGAAATTTTATCATGAGCCGCGTTGGCGGCTGTGCGGTTTTCGCGCCGTGATCGGCCGCGATCGGCTGCCCGCGAAAAACTTTCAGGTGGGCGTGCTCATCCTCGATCGCGGCAAAGCGGAATACATCATGACGCCAAAGCAGATCGCGCTCGCGCAACCTCCCGCCCCGTCGACGAACGACCGGCTTGCCAGTGCGCGCTAGCCGCCGACGATGGCGGCGTGCTGACCAAGGCTGAGCTCCAACGGCTGCGTTCGCTGCGCGAGAAGAAACAGCGCGAGGCGCTGGGCTTGTTCGTGGTCGAAGGCGAAAAGGTAGTCGGCGAGTTGCTGCTCGCCGGCGTGAGATTCGAAACGATTTACGCGACGCCCAACTGGTCGGCCCCGGTGCTTGCGGGATCCTCGCCAGCACCGTCGATCGTAGCCGTCACCGTGGCGGAAATGGAACGGATCAGCCACTTCCCCACCCCGCCGTCGGTGCTCGCGGTGGGTCCGATCGTCCGGCCTGAGTTGCCGTCCGATGCGCTGGCGACGGGCTTGACGCTGGCCTTGGACGGCGTGCAAGACCCGGGTAACGTCGGCACGCTGCTCCGCATCGCCGATTGGTTCGGCTGCGCCCGCGTGCTGCTCTCGGCCGATTGTGCGGACGTGTTTCATCAGAAGGTGATCAACGCCAGCATGGGCTCGTTCGCCCGGGTGCCAACGCACACCGTCGAGCTCGCTTCAGTCTTCAGCGACGTGCCGCGCTCGGTGCCGATCTTCGGTTGCGACCTCACGGGGCAAAGCGTCTACGAGGTGGCGCCGGTGCGTGACGCGATCGTCGTGGTCGGCAGCGAAGGCCGCGGGCTCTCGCCTGCGGTGGCCGCGCGCCTGACGGCCCGGATTACGATCCCTCGTCACGGCCGCGCCGAATCGCTCAACGCTGCCGTCGCCGCGGGGATCGTTTGCGCGCAATTGCGACGGCCCACCGGGTAAACCGAGTGTTTCATCGCGAAGCCAACCAAGCAGCCCGACCCAAGGCCAGTTGCCACAGAGGGCACAGAGCTCGGACACAGAGTTCGCCGAGACTTATCCACGACTGGACGGCGGATTTTGGCCAAAGGATCCATCCGCATCACATCCCACTCATAGCTTGTGGCCTCCTGCTGCCTCTGTGTCGGAGCTCCGTGTCCTCTGTGACCCAGCGTTTGTGATCGTTGGAGGGTGAATTTTGCGGGCTAAGCCACGCCCACGCGTGAGCAATAAACTCGAACTGCAGGCAGCTCGTCTTGCTGGCGCCTGAAATCGAATTCGGCGAAATGCTCACGCCTTCCGCTACGAGGTACGAAAATACGCAGGCTTCGCGCGTGAACGCGTTGACCTTACAATCAGTACACGCCGCGAATATGGGCGGCCACTTCGCGCGTGTAGAAATCGGCCAGCTTGGCGTGAAGCTCGCGACTCAGCGGCGGCAAGCTCGAGGCGCGGGCGTTGGACTTCGCTTGGTCGGGATTCTTCGCGCCGGGAATGATTGCGCTGACCGCGTCGAAATCGAGGCACCACCGCAACGCCATATCCGCAAGGCTCATCCCGGCGGGGACGAGCGGCTTCAACGCATCGGCCAGATCGACACCCTTCGCGAACGGCAAGCCCGCGAACGTTTCGCCCACGTTGAATTGCTGGCCATCGCGGTTGAAATTCCGGTGATCGTCTTCGGGAAAGGTCGTCGCCTTCGTGAACTTGCCGCCAAGCAGCCCGCTCGCGAGCGGAAGCCGAACGAGGATCGCCACCTTCCGACGCTTCGCTTCCTCGAAGAGCGTGTGAATGGGTTTCTGGCGAAAGAGATTGAAGATGATCTGGAGCGAGGCGACGCCGGGCTGGCGCACGCAATAGTCGGCTTCCTCCATCGACTCCACGCTGAGTCCGAAATCGCGAATCTTCCCCTCGCGCTTCAACTCACGCAAGTGCTCGAGCACCTCGCCGCGCTTCACCACGTCGAACGGGATACAGTGCAGCTGCGTGAGATCGAGCGCGTCGACGCCGAGACGCTTCAGCGACGCCTCCGTGTGCTGGCGAATGCCGGCTCGCGTAAAATTATCCGGCCAGCCCGGAGGACTGAACCGGCCGAGCTTCGTCGCCACATACGCCGGGGCGCGCGTTTCGCGCAGAAACTTTCCGATGAGCGTTTCGCTGCGACCCATCCCGTAGACGTCGGCGGTATCGAACAACGTCGTGCCCGCCTCCCACGCCGCTCGCAGGGTCGCGAGCGCGATCTCGTCCGTCACATTGCCCCAGTTTGCGCCGAGCTGCCAGGTGCCAAGCCCGACTTCACCGACCGTGCGGCCCGTTTGGCCGAAAACGCGTGTATTCATGTGTCCCGACGCTGACGGGACTTCGCGTCGCAAGGCAACACCGCGCGTTCGCGGGACGCCCGTGCAATCACGCCGGCGCGGAGGAGGTAACGGCAGCGTTACGGTTTTTGGGGTGCCAGGGTCGCGACCGCCATGATGGTCACTTCGGGAACAAATTGGCGCGTTTGCGCCTCGCACGAAAAACCCCCACTCTTCCGGTTCCATGGCTCCAGCTCGTCGCCTGCTCCTCGTCACTTTCTTCGTTTGCTCGATGCTGCCGCTGACGCGTGCGGCTAGCTTGCTCGGTGGCGCGCGCTCGCATGTGCAAGCCTCGCTGGTCGCGGCCGATGCCGCGGTGCAGCCGGGCAAAGACATCGTGGTTGCCCTCCGACTCGTGCACGATGAGCACTGGCACACGTATTGGGTCAACCCGGGCACCGGCATCGCGACATCGCTCGCGTGGAAACTTCCGCCAGGTTGGAAAGCGGGCGAGATTCTCTGGCCGACGCCCCATGTCCTGCGGGACCACACCGGCACGATCGTGGGCCAAGGTTACGATGGCGACGCGCTGCTGCCGGTAAGGCTGACGCCGCCGGCCGATCTCGCGGCGGGCGCGTCGGTAACGTTGAGCGCGACGGCGGATTGGCTGATGTGCGAGAACGTCTGCATCCCCGGCAGCGCGGACGTGACGCTTACGCTTCCCGTCGCCGCCGCGACGCCGCAACCCGATGCGACGTGGGGCGGTAAAATCCGCGAGGTGCTCGCCAAACTGCCGCGTTCCGATCCGTCCTGGAGCGTCGCCGCCACGCGGAACGGCAAGACGATCGCGCTCACGATCACACCTTCCGCCGGCGGCTCGCACACGCCCCAAGACCTGTGGTTTTTCTCGCAGGACAACGTCGTGGCTTACGATCAGCCGCAAACGGTGAAAGCCGACGACCACGGGGGCTTTATCCTCACGGCGACCGCCGCGGTCGAAGCCCCCGCGGATGCCGCCAAACTCGTCGGCGTCTTGGCGGCGCAAAACGGCTGGCGCGCGGACGGTTCGCTCCCGGGGCTCAAAGTCGACGTGCCTCTCGCCACGGCAAACGCAGCCGCCGCCAGCGCTGCATCTCCAGCTCCCAGCTCCGAACTCCCCACTCAGCCGGCCAAGCCACTCCTCGGCACGCTGCTCCTCGCGTTCATCGGCGGCCTCATTCTGAACCTGATGCCCTGCGTCTTTCCCGTGCTCGGCATCAAGATTCTCGGCTTCGTGAATCAAGCCGGGCATGAGCGCGGGCGCGTCGCCGCCCATGGACTGATCTTCACGCTCGGCGTGCTGCTCTCGTTTTGGACGCTTGCCGCGGTGCTCGCGATTTTGCGGGCGAGCGGCGACCAGCTCGGCTGGGGCTTTCAGTTGCAATCGCCCGGCTTCGTTTACGGCCTGGCGGTGCTGCTGCTCGTGTTCGGGCTGAACATGAGCGGGGTATTCGAATTCGGGCTGCGTGCGACCGCCGTGGGCTCGAATCTGCAGATGAAGTCCGGCTTCGCCGGCTCGTTCTTCAGCGGCGTGCTCGCGACGGTCGTGGCGACGCCGTGCAGCGCGCCTTTCCTCGCGCCCGCACTCGGTGCGGCGCTCGCGGTTTCCAGCCTGGCGTCGTTCGCGATCTTCACGGCGATCGCCGTGGGGCTTTCGACCCCGTATTTGTTGCTCTCCATCTTTCCGCAGGCGGTGAAGGCGCTGCCGCGACCTGGCGCCTGGATGGAAACGTTCAAGCAGGTGATGGCGTTTCCGCTCTATGCGACGACCGCCTATTTGGCATGGGTGTTGGCGGCGCAAACCAGCGACGAAGGATTTCGCAGCGTGCTCTTCAGTTTCGTGCTGATCGCGATGGCCGTGTGGATGTATGGCCGTTGGAACGCGCCCGGTGCGTCGGCGGGTCGCGCACGGTTCGCTGCCGTAAGCTTGCTCGTGGTGGGTGCGCTTGGCCTCTGGGTCGGCTGGCCGCGCACCACGGTCGCGGCGTCAACCAATGCGAACGCGCCCGAAGTCGTCTGGCAGCCGTGGAGCGCCGACGCCGTCGCGAAGTTGCGCGGCGAGGGCCGGATCGTGTACGTCGATTTTACCGCACGCTGGTGCGCGACGTGCCAAACCAACAAGCGGCTGGTTTTTCACGACGACGACGTGCTGAAATATTTCGCCGCGCACAAGGTGGCGACGCTGCGCGCGGACTGGACGAATCGCGACCCGCTGATCACCGCCGAGCTGGCGAAGTACAATCGCTCCGCGGTCCCGTTTAATCTGATCTGGTTCCCCGACCGCGATCAACCGACCGTTCTGCCCGAAATTCTGACGGCGTCGACGGTGCTCAACGCGCTGAAGTAGGCATTTGTAACGATCTTCCGCGTCACGCGGATGATCGCGGATGATGGGATCGGCGCTCACGCCAGTCGGAGACTGGCGCTACGTGGGATCTGCGAACCAAGGCCAGCCCGATGGGGACATCGGGCGCCACCTGGCACATCGCACTCCACCTATTGAGGCTCGCCAACTAGCCCGCCGGTAGGGCGAGGCGTCTCGCCGAGCCGTTTCGACCAATAAAGGCCCCGAGCTAGTCGAGAGGTCGCGGCTCACCGAGGACGGTTCGCCCTACCACGGAGAATCTCCGTCAGGGCGTTCCACGAGGCTCAATCACACATCGGGCTCCGCGAAAGGCATGGCACTGCATAGATAGAGCGTTCTGTGCGCTTTACTCGGAGGCGTGGCGGCCAAGCATCGCCCTTCGTGTCCATGAAACCTGCCGCGCCCTTGCCGAAGCCTACGCTGCTGGCGATCGCATGGCCGATTTTCATCGAGCAAACGCTGCGCATCCTCATCGGCACCGTCGATACGTTCATGGTCAGCCATGTCTCGGACGGCGCAGTCGCAGCGTTGGGGATCGCGCATCAGTTCGTGGTGCTCGCGTTGATCTGCTTCAACTTCATCGGCATCGGCGCCAGTGTCATCATCACGCATCATATCGGCGCCAACGATCGGGCGGGCGCGGAGAAGATCGTCACGACGGCGATCGCCGTGAACACCTGGGTCGGATTGGCGGCGAGCCTCGTCGCCTTCACCGCCGCCGCGCCGTTGTTGCGGCTCATGCAGCTGCCGGAAGAGCTCATGGTATACGCGCGGCCGTTTCTCGTGCTGATGGGCGGCACCTTGTTCATGGAAGCGATGAACACGGCCATCGGCGCGGCGTTGCGGGCGCACGGCCACACGCGCGACGCCATGGTCGTCACCGTCATCCAGAACGTGCTCAACATCGTCGTGAGCTCGGTCCTGCTCTTCGGCTTGTTCGGCGCACCGAAGATGGGCGTCCCGGGCGTCGCGCTTGCGAGCGTCTTCAGCCGCGTGGTGGCGAGCATCATCTTCTGGATCCTGCTCGATCGGCGGCTCCATCTCATGCTGCGCGCGAAGGACTTCGTCACGCTGCGGCTCGACCGGATCAAACGGATCCTGCACATCGGGCTGCCCGCGGCCGGCGAGCACATGAGCTACTGGGTTTCGTTGATGGTCATCACGAGTTTCGCGGCGCGGCTGGGCGGCGACAGCCTCGCGACGATGACCTATACGCAGAACGTCCAACGTCTGGTCATTCTTTTCAGCATCTCACTCGGCTTGGGCACGGAAATCTTCATCGGGCGGCTGATCGGCGCCGGGGCATTCGATCAGGCGTATCACGAGGTGTTGAAGATCGTGCGCCTCGGCCTGCTGATCGCCACGAGCGCAATCGCGATCGTCGCCGTGACGGCGCCGCAGCTCATCGGCCTGTTCTCGCACGATCCTGCAATCGTGGCCGGCGGCGTCTTCTTGCTCCGGCTGTCGGTCATCTACGAGCCGGGTCGCGTGTTCAATATCGTCATCATCAATGCCCTTCGTGCGACCGGCGATGCCCGCTTTCCGATCCGCATCGCGATGTGCTCGCAATGGCTGTTCAGCGTGCCGCTCTGCTGGTTGTTCGCTCTGCAATTTCATTGGGGCCTGACCGGCATCTGGTTCGCCATGATGAGCGAAGAATGGCTGCGCGGGCTGATCATGGCGCGGCGCTGGATCAAGCGGGGCTGGCTCAAATACGCGCAACGCAGCCGCGATCAGGTCGCGCGCGACATCGTGCCCATGGCAGTCGAGAGCTGAGGCGCGATCCGCGCGCGTTTGCGAACGCTGGAGTTCTGGCTAGCCTCGGCTGCTCATCCCCTCCCTCCATGACCTCTCCTCGTTTTCTCGCTCGCCTTCGTTCGCTTGCTTTCGCTGTGGGCGCCGCTGCCGCGGTCGCCGTCGCATCCGCTGCAGATCATCCGGCCACGACGGGAAATCCGACGGTGAACAGCGCGATCTCGGTGCTCGTCGCCGGCGGAAACAGCGGAGTGACCGGCACCGTGACGTTCACGCAGACCGCGGAGGGCGTGCGCGTCGAAGCGGATGTCCAAGGACTCACGCCGGGCGCGCACGGGTTTCACGTGCACGAGAAAGGCGATCTATCGAAGCCCGACCTGACCTCGGCCGGCGGCCACTTCAATCCCGGCGGTCATCGTCATGCGGCGCGCGACGCGGCCGAACGGCACGCCGGCGATTTGGGCAATTTGGAAGCGGGCACGGATGGACATGCCACGGCTTCGTTTGTCGATCGTGAGCTTCAGCTCAGCGGCCCGCACTCGATAATTGGTCGAAGCGTGATCGTGCATGCGAAAGCGGACGACTTGAAGTCACAGCCGTCCGGCGATGCCGGCGCTCGCGTGGCCGGCGGCGTCATCGGCATCGTCGACGGGAAGCCATAGCGGGCATGGGGCCGGCGCGCGGGGCGTAATCGCCGGTGTTTTGGTGGCGCGGGCATCTTGCCCGTGTTCCGCTCATGGGCGAGATGCCCATGCCACTCCTAACGGGGCCGAGCGGATGATTTAACGCCGAATCATTTTGATTCAGGGGCGCCGCTGCTGTGCTCTCATAGCCCCGCCGACGACGATCCTACGCTGCGCGGGTCGTGCTTGGGCGGTCACCTCATCATGAATCGAATCCGAATCTCCTCCTTCCTCCTCGCAGCGACGCTCGTGCTGAGCCGTGCGGTCACCCTCGGCGCCGAGCCCGCTGCACTCGGCAACGGCTCCTCCGACGCCGGGGCATTCGAGCGCGGGCCGGACGGCGTGGTGGTGCGCGTGCCGCAAGGTTGGCTGAAGCTTCAGGCGCGCACCGACAGTGCCGTGCGTGTGGCGGTGGCCAAAGACCGCTCGTTCTTCAATCGCGAGAGCCTCATCGTCGTCGCACCGCGCGCGAGCGCCACGCGGTGGAGCGCCGATGCCGATGCGACCTCGGTTACGCTCACGACGGCGCAGCTCAAGGCGAAGGTCGATCGCGCGAGCGGTACCGTGGCGTTTCTGACGCCGACGGGCGAACCGATCCTCGCCGAACGCGCCGGAAGCCGCGCGATCACTCCCGCGTTGGTGCAAGGCGAGAACACGTTTCACATCGAGCAGCAATGGGAGCCGAACGCGAACGAGTCGCTGCACGGACTCGGCCAGCATCAGCTCGGCGTGGTCGACATCAAGGACTACGATCTGGACCTGTGGCAGCACAATGGAACGGTGATCGTGCCGTTCCTCGTCTCGAGCCGCGGCTACGGAATTTTATGGGACAATGCGTCGTACAGCCGATTTGGCGATCTGCACCCGTTTGCCCCCATTCCCGCAAAAAGCATGAGCGATAAGGAGGGGAGCGCGGGCGCGCTGACGGTCTCGTATTTTGGCGACGCGAAATTCGCGGAGCCGCTCTTCACCCATCGCGCCGACGACATTTCCGTCGTGCTGCCGAAGAGCGGTCAGGTGCCGAACACGCTCGTGCATCCCGGACTGCCGCCGCGCGGCACAGTCGGCGTGCGTTGGGAAGGCACGATCGACGCTCCGACGGCAGGCTCGTACTTGTTCCAGGTCTACTGCAACAACGGCGCGAAGCTTTGGATCGACGACCAGCTGCGCCTCGAAACGTGGTCGCAGGACTGGTTGCCGTACGCGAAGCAGGCGCGAGCCCAACTCGCCGCGGGGCCGCATCGCATTCGGGTGGAATGGACGCGCGACAACAACGGCCGCGTCATGCAGCTGCGCTGGAAGACGCCCACCCCGGATCGGCCAACGACGCTGTGGTCCGAAGTTGCCGACGGCATCGACTACACCTTTGTCTATGGCCCGCAGTTGGACCGCGTCATCGCCGGCTATCGCGAATTGACCGGACGCGCATCGCTGATGCCGATCTGGACCCTCGGCCTGTGGCAATCGCGCCAGCGTTACGAAACCTCGCAGCAAAGCCTGGACGTGCTCGCGGAGTACCGGAAACGGCACGTCGGCGTGGATAACATCGTCCAAGACTGGTTCTATTGGCCGAAGGCCGAATGGGGCTCTCATGCCTTCGATCCCGAGCGTTTTCCGAATCCGCAAGCGTGGGTCGATGCCATTCACAACCAGTATCACGCGCGCGTGATGATCTCCGTCTGGGGCAAGTTCTATCCCGGCACGGCGAATTACGACGCGATGCACCGCCGCGGGTTCTTGTACGAGCCGATGCTCTGGGAAGGCATCCACGACTGGGTCGGCTTCCCGTACACGAACTACGACGCCTTCAATCCGGAGGCGCGTGCGCTCTTCTGGACGCAGATGCGCGACGCGTTGTTCACGAAAAAAATCGACGCGTGGTGGATGGACGCGACCGAGCCCGACATCTCGTCGCCGCCCGACCTCGACCTGCAGAAGCTTCGGATGAATCCAACCGCGGGCGGCACCGGCGCGCGCGTGTTGAACGCCTTCGCGCTGCTGAACAGCCGCGCAGTGTACGAAGGCCAACGGTCGACCGTGCCGGACCAGCGCGTGTTCATCCTCACGCGCTCCGGTTTCGCGGGCATTCAACGCTACGGCAGCGCGACGTGGTCGGGCGACATGCCCTGCACGTGGGAAGCGCTGCATCGCCAGATCGCCGCGGGCCTTGGGTTCTCGATTTCAGGTGTGCCGTACTGGAGCATGGACATCGGCGGCTTCACGGCTCCGCCCCGCTTCCTCGGCAAAGCGCTGGCCGGCGAAGCGCTCGACGAATGGTGCGAGCTCAACGCGCGCTGGTTCGAGTTCGGTTCGTTCGTGCCGCTGGTTCGGCTGCACGGCGAATCACAGCTGCGCGAGCCTTGGGCCTTTGGCGGCGACGACCACCCCGCGTGCAAGACGATCCTGAAATTCAACCGGCTCCGCTACCAATTGCTGCCGTATGTTTACTCGCAAGCGGGCGCGGTCACGCACGACGACGCGTCGTTCCTGCGTCCGCTCGTGATGGATTTCCCCCACGATGCCACGGCACGCGCGTCCGCCGACGAGTACCTGTTCGGGCCCGCATTCCTCGTCGCCCCCATCGACCAGTACAAAGCGCGCCAGCGCTCGGTTTATCTGCCGGACACACGTGGCGGCTGGTTCGATTTCTGGAGCGGCTCCTCCGTCGCCGGCGGCCGCACAATCGATGCGCCCGCCCCGTACGACGCCATTCCGCTCTTCGTCCGGGCCGGCTCGATCGTGCCATTCGGGCCCGACGTCGAATACACGACCGAAAAACCCGCGGACCCGATCACGCTCGTGGTCTACGCCGGCGCCGATGGCACCTTCACTCTCTACGAGGACGATGGCGTCACCTATGGCTACGAGCGCGGCGCCTTTGCGCGGATTCCGCTGCAATGGCATGACGCGACGAACACGCTCTCGATCGGCGCGCGGAAGGGCAGCTTTCCCGGCATGCTGCCGCAGCGGACGTTCAACGTCATCGTGGTCTCGTCGGACCGTGCGCGGGGCTTCGATTTCGCACCGAAGCCGGACCGCGTGGTGAACTACCGCGGCGATGCCGTCGAGGTTGTGCTGAAGTAGCGCGGCGCCTGCACCCGGAGCCCCAAGCGGTGAGCGAGTAGCCCGCCCATCGGAAACTCGCGCCGCGCCGCGGCCACCCCGCACGAAAACACGGCGGCACCCGGCGGGGCCTTGGCCGGTTGCGCAACCCGTAGCGAAAACCGTGAGGTTTCCGGAGGCATCGCGCCGCGCCAGACGAAAAGCTTACGCTTTCCGCCACGAGGCGGTCGCGTACGCACGGGGACCATTGCAAAAAAGCGCCAGTCGGAGACTGGCGCTACGGGGTGCCGGTCGTTAACCGGCGACTAAAGCCGTCAGCGCTTGATGCGCGCCTTCAATGTCCGCATCTGCCAAATCGACTCCGCCCGCGAGCCGAGCAGCCAGAAGCTGAGGCCCAGAATCGCGAAGAAGAGGGCCTTGTGCAGGCCGTCCCAGAAGTACTCGAAGAACTTCGTGTAGAGATTGATTCCGAGGAACGTCAGGCCGAAGCCGCGCAGAACGCCGTCGTCGTTCTTCACTCCGAGGTAGATGGCAGCGCCCGCCGCGACGGCAAAGTAGATCGACCACTGCAGGAGGGCCAACGGGTTCGCGCGATGCCAGTCGCTGTAGCCTTGGTAATTGCCGAAGATGGACATGATCCACAGCGCGATGAAGAAGTACAGGAGGCCGACCACCCGTGTGACGCCGAAGAGCTCGGCCAAGCGGGGACGCGCGACCATGAGCAGACTGCCAAGCGTCAGCGCCCCGCCGAAGAGCACGAAACGCATCGGGTACGACATGCCGAGATAGTACGCGCCCCAACCGGACATGTAGCCCGTTTCCGCCCCGAACCAGGCTCCCAGCGAAAGGAGACTGAAGGTCCAAATGAGCTTAGAGTTCAGCGCCAATCCGATCGCGCCATAGACGACCGCGCCCAAAAGCAGCAACAGCGAATAATGGCCGCTGCCGTTGTCGAACGCTTTGCCGAGGCAGGCAATCGAGCCGGCGATGCCCAGCACGCCCGCGAAAAAAATGCTTTCGTTGCTGAAGATTTTCTCGGGAAACCGCGTCCGCCGCTCGAGCCCGAGCCAGAAGATGACCGCCGACAGCACCGCACAACTCGCGGCCTTCATCGTCCACGGCAGGCTGAACAACTTCGTCAGCAGCGCGAGCAGCGCGTCGTCCGCGAGGACAGCGCCGACGCCGATGACAATGCAAACGATCGAAACGATGAACGAATACCGCGCGAGCCGCCGCCAGTCGAACGCGAGCGGCTCGATGCTCGCGGCGATCCGATCCTTCGTGGCGGCGTCGATGACATCATGGGCGCACAGCGACTCCATGGCTTCCGCCACGACCCGCGCTTTCTTCTTCGGCAATTGCAACACTGGACCTGTGACAGAGGGGTTCATGGCATTCAGTCTATATCACCGTCCACTGCGGTGATATTCCAAAAAATGAATTGCCCGCATTGATGGGATCGATGGCGCACCGGTGCGCACCCCGAGAAGGCGTCGCCTATGCCATCCGCCGCATGCGGCATTGCCGCCAGAGCAGCGCCGTCAATTGGCCGCGACGACTTTCCCTACCGGCTTCGTCGTCTTCTTGGGCTGCTCGGCTTTCGCCAAACGAGCCGCCTCCGCTTTCTCCGAACGAGGCAGCTCCCAGTACACGACCCGTCCGCGCTCAAGCAAAATGTATCCTCCTTGGTCGTACGTCCACGCCTCGGCCTTTCCGCGGCCCTTGGTCTCCATCAGCGGAAGTCCGACGCATTGCCAAGCCGCCCGCGTGTCCATGCCGCGCTTAAGATCTTTCCACTCCGCGCGAGCCACCGCGGTGAGCAGCGCCACTAACGCGACTGCGACGACCGTCTTCATACTTGCAATATATCGTCACGTCATCTGGGGGAGTCCACGGATACTCGCACTTAGCGCCCGCTCTTATGGATTTTTGACGGAGTGATTATACTAATGATGCGCGTGCGGTTGATTATAAATAACTTAACCCCGATCATGAGCCCGACGATTGTGAAAACAACGTCACGACGGCGGCGGAAACACCCTATTTTAGCAGGTTTTTGCAGTCGGGCTCCTAATTTTCCCGATGAGACTGGTTAATGTTCCTCCGCAGAGGCTTTGAAGGGCGGGAATCAGCCGGACCTGGGCGTCCTTGATCTTACCGGCTTCGAGGGGCTTTTCGCCATTGCCGCCGACGCTGTTCGTACGTCCGGATTCGCTGGTCAAAAAAATCTCCGCGCTTCCAAATCTTACGAGATGCATGCGGTGGACGGACTGATCCCGTAAGTGCTCGTCCCGCACGCACCTCGCAAGCAGTCAGCCCGTATCGCGCGCGTTCAGCATGAAGCGAGCGCCGCCGCGCACGGGCTGACCATTTGACGCGCGGCGCGGCAAACGCACGATGCGAGCGTGCTCTCCGACGCGTTCGCCGGCCTGCAAAAGTTGATGCTCCCCGACAAGTGGCAGGCGCTCGCGCTTGCCGCGCTGCGAGCAGGCCACGATGTGATTGTGGACGCGCCGACGGGGGCTGGGAAAACATACATTTTCGAACGCTGGGCCGAGCAAACGAACTTCGCGCGGCGCGCTCTTTTCACGGTGCCGACCCGCGCGCTCGCGAATGACAAATACGCCGAATGGCGCGCCCGCGACTGGCGCGTCGGCATCATGACCGGCGATCTCTGCGTCGATCCCGATGCACCCATCGTCGTTGCGACGCTCGAGGCCGTGCAGGGCTTGGTGGTCGGCCGCGCCCCCGCCACGCCATTCTCGTCAAGCACTCTCGAGAGCGGCGCGCCGGCGACGACGCGCCCTACCGTCCATCCGCATAACGCCGAGGCCCCGTTTAGTCTACTGGTGGTCGACGAATATCACTGGCTCGGCGACGCCCATCGCGGCAACCACTACGAGGGCGTGCTGCTGTCCGCGCCGCGCGAGTTGCAGTTGCTATTGCTGTCCGGCGCGGTGGCGAATCCCCATGATGTCGCGGGTTGGCTACAACGGCTTGGGCGCACCGCCGAGGTCGTGCAACATCGCGAACGGCCCGTGCAACTCGAAGAGGTCGAGGTCGACGAGCTGATTCACGGCCTCCCGCGGTGCATCGAGGGCTTCTGGTCGAAACGCGTCGCGGGTGCCCTGCGCGAAGGCATGGGCCCCGTGCTGATTTTTGCGCCGCATCGCCGCGACGCCGAGCGGCTGGCGCGCCAGTTCGCGCGCGAGTTGCCGCTGCCGGATCCACTTACCCTCACGCCCGAGCAGGAGCAGCTGTGCGGCCCGGCGCTCGCCAAGCTGCTACGCAATCGCGTGGCGTATCACCACAGCGGTTTGAGCTACGCGCAACGCGCGGGCGTCATCGAGCCGCTCGCCAAAGCCGGCCAGCTCCGCGCCGTCGTAGCCACGCTCGGCTTGAGCGCGGGCATCAATTTTTCCCTGCGGTCGGTGTTGATCACCGCGAGCAGTTACCGGCACGACCAACTCGACCGCGAAATCGCGCCGCACGACCTGCTGCAAATGATCGGGCGCGCCGGCCGCCGCGGGCTCGACGACGTGGGCTACGTGCTCGTCAGTAGCAGCACGCCCCGCATGCGGCGCGCCGAACCATTGCGGCTGAAGCGCGCGAACGCGCTGCCGTGGGCTTTCCTGTTGCGCCAGCTTCGACTGGGCCGCGGCGCAACCGAGATGGCGCAAACCGAAGCGAAACGTTTCTTCACCGAAGAGGACATGATCCTCGGGCTGGAGCAGACGGCGGCGATCGATCGCACGCGATTGCCCTGCGCCGAGCATACCGACACCGGGCGCGCGCGGCTCGTGCGCCGCGAACGGAATCCATTCCCTGGCTGCGTCAGCTGTGCGCTGCGCGCCGATTGTTTGGCGCTGTCGGCCCAACCCACCTTGCTCTGGCAATGGCAGCGCACCGGCGTGCTCGATCGCGATCTGCGCCTGACCGCGCGCGGCGAAATCGTTTCCTGCTTTCTCGGGCCCGAAGGCCTGGCGCTCGCCGCGGCGCTCGAAGATCACCGCTATCCGCTCGACGACTTGATTTTCGACGCCGCGAATCTGTTCGCCGGCGATCGGTTCTCCGGCACGAACCCGCGTCGGCTCGGCCGTTTGGCCGCGGCCTGCAATCGCGCTTATCGCCGGCTGACCATCGAGGGCTGGCTGCACGAAGGCGTGCCGCCGCAATACGGCTCAGGCGCCAGCGAATCGGTCCGCGCGGTCGTCGCGGAGGGCGCCCGCGCCCGCGAAATCATCGCCGAGATCGAAACGGCCGGCCGCGGCGATCTCGACCGGCTGCTCACGGAGTGGCGCAGCTTGTTGCGCCAAGTGGCCAACGCCGGGCCGCTGGTCGGCGATGGCATGACGATGACCCCGCGCGACCACTTCCTTGCCGAGCGTTGGGACAACTTCCGCGCGCTCGCCCGCGACTGGCTGCGCGACGTCCGCAACGACTCGCTGCCCGATTTGCCGCCGCTCACCGTCGATCAACGACGACCCATCAACCACAGCGTGCTGCGGCCGGCCCGCAAAGATTTCCCGCCGCGCGCGAGTGCCGCACGGTGAAGACGCGCAGGTGGCGCTATAGGACAAGGCACATGGAGGGCGGGGTCTCCGAACCCCGCCGTCGAAGGTTGTCACGTAAATCGATCCTTAGTTCTTCGTGCGCCTTCGATGCGTGCGGACAATTCATAGCGGGTTTGCATCGCGGGCTCCGACGGCGGGGTTCGGAGACCCCGCCCTACATCGAGTACGTGGTTTTCTCTTTCCGGGGTTTGGTTTCCGGTGTCCGGTAGAAGCTGTCGTGGTTGCTCATTCGCGATCGGTTTTGTTGCTCGTCCTTGCCGCACTGTGCTGGAGCCTCGGCGGTTTATTGATCAAAGCGGTGCCTTGGCCGCCGCTGGCCGTGGCCGGAGGGCGTGGATTGATCGCAGCCGTATTTCTTTTGGCGACGAATCGCGGGCTGCACTTCCGATTTTCGCGCGATCAAATCATCGGCGCCGTGGCGTATGCCGCCTGCACCCTCACGTTTTGCACGGCGACCAAGCTCACGACGGCGGCCAACGCGATCCTGCTGCAGTACACCGCGCCCGTGTGGATCGCGTTATTTGGCGCGTGGTTTCTGGGCGAACGCGCCACCCGCGTCGACTGGGTGACGATTGCCGTCGTGCTCGGCGGCATGGCGCTCTTTTTTGCCGACGCGCTCGAGCTCGGCCACCTTGCGGGCAATCTCCTCGCGGTGCTCAGCGGCGTGTGCTTCGCCGCGATGACGATCGCCCTCCGCAAGCAAAAGGATTCCTCGGCCACGGAATCGATCGTCGTCGGCAACGTGATCGCGTTTCTCGTCCGCGCGCCCTGGATCTTCACTGCGCCGACGCTGATAAGCAGCGGCTGGGCCGCATTGCTGACGCTCGGCGTCGTTCAGCTCGGCATATCGTATTGGTTGTATGCTCGCGCGATCAAGCACGTGACGGCGCTGGAAGCCGTGCTGATCCCCGTCATCGAACCGATCCTTAACCCCGTGTGGGTGTTATTGGCCTTGCACGAAAAGCCCACGCGCTGGGCGCTCGTCGGCGGCGCCATCGTGCTCGGTGCAGTTACGGTCCGCGCCGCGATCTCCGTTCGCGCCGGAAATGTAGATTCGGGTCTCCGAACCCCGCCGTCGCGCGGCATACCCTGAAAGACCATTCACTATCACGCGCCTTCGATGCGTGCGACAACTCCTAGTAAGTTCGCATCGCGGGCTCCGACGGCGGGGTTCGGAGACCCCGCCCTACATCCGAGCCACGGTGCTCGCGTCGTAGCGGAACGCGTAAGCGTTTCGCGAAAGCCTCACGGCTTCCGCTACGTTCTACGATTGGGACTTTAGCCACGCATCGGGTCATTCGCGGCATTCGCGGGCGAATCTTCCCGCGGCCGGCGCATCGCTTGCGAATTTCATCCGTCCGTACATCCTGCCTCCGCCCATATGAAACTTCGCCCCACGCTCATCCTCATGTCGCTCTTCTCGCTTCTGTTCGGCGTTGCCAAAGCCGATCCCCTCAAAGTCGGGGACGCCGCTCCCGCGGTAACCGCCACCACCGAAGACGGCGGCAAAATCAATCTCGCCGAGGTGTACAAAAAGCAGCCGTACACCCTCGTGTATTTCTACCCGAAAGCCGATACCCCCGGTTGCACAAAACAAGGCTGTTCGCTCCGCGACAGCTATGAACAGCTCACGAAGCGCGGTGTCGCCGTGATTGGCGTCAGCCATGACACGCCCGAAGCGCAAAAGGCGTTCAAAGAAAAGTACCATCTGCCATTCACACTGCTCGCCGACACCGATCACAAGGCTAGCGAGGCGTTTGGCGTGCCGAATATGGGCCCGACGGGCCTCGCGCATCGCTCGGCTTACCTGATCAAGGACGGCAAGATCATCTACACCGATTACAAAGGCACGACCGACAAGCAGGCGGAAACGATTCTCGGCGTGCTCGACGAACAGAAGAGCTGAGAAGACAGGCCATTTATGACCTACGATTTATGATGTATGATTGGGCGGCCGCCGCTCCGACCGATCATAAATCACCGATCGTATTCATAAATCTCTCTACAGTTCGTGATCCGGCGCGCCGGGCAGGACTGACGCCGTCGGATCGAGTCGCACGCGCTCGAGCCATTCGCGCATGAGCGCGTCGCGTCCCGCGATTTCGCTCGGCCAGGGCGCTGCGACGAGATCGATGACGCGCAGTCGACCATCCATGGCGCGGACGAAATTGCGCGCGTGCAAGTCAGCGACCAGCCAGGGCCGTTCGCGATGAAAGAAGAGCCGCGGATGATCGCGATTGGCTCGGAGAAATCGCGAGGGGATTTCGCACAAGCCCTCGGGCAACAGTTGCGACACGTCGTCGCCTTGCGGCAGCGGTTCGCCAAGCGCTTGCTTCGCGACCACGATGCCCTCGGGTGTGACGGCCACGACTTCCGTCGCCATGCCGCCGAGTAGGTGGATGAGCAGAAGTTTTTCCAGCAACGCCCGGTAGTCGCCGAGCATCGCCTCGGCGTGCAGCGAGGCTTCGTCACCGGGTTTAAACCCGAAAATGCTGCCGATCCGCTTCTCCTCGCGCGGGAGGTAGAATTTGTAGACGGACCCATCGTGCTCCGCGACGAAGGCCCAGGCTTCGACGCCCCCGCCGATCCGGCGCAATACGGCATTCGACTCTTCGAGCGGATTCTCGACCTCGGCGGCGAAGCCAAATTCGTCGAGCCGATGCAACGGCAGCAAGGCGCGCCATTCGCGGATGGCGGCGCCAAAAGCCGCCCAGTCGCCGCCCGCCGACTCCAGCAGGCTTATTTCGTCTTCCGCGAGGAGGACGAGATCGCGGTCCGAATCTGCGCGGACACCGCATTGGGCTGCCGCCGCGCCGAGGCGAGCGAGCGCTTCCAATCGTCGCTCGTGATCGTGTTGAAGAGCGAGCCGGTCTTGTTCGGGCGGGAGTGCGCGACCCCGGATGCGGGTCGGCTGTCGGGTAAAGGCATCTTGCATGGTTCCGCCATGCGCGAAAGGTCAGCCGCTCTCCCCCCGTTGGCAAAATGATTCTACCGAGAAGTTATTCGCAGCGCGTCAAACGCGGCCCATACGGGTTGCGGAACGATTTCGTTAACCACGAATAGACACTAAGGAACACGAATCAAAACGGGCCTCACGTGCGCCTGCCACCCATTCATTCCCCGCCTCCTGGATGGAACCAAGAATCGTAGGTCGATTCTTTCACTATTCGTGTGAATTCGTGTCCATTCGTGGTTCGCCTATGAGCGGTGCTACGTCACGGCGATCCGCAACGCATCGAGCATGCTGAACGTGCGTTACTCCGCCGTTGGCTCCGCGGGCGTCGAGGCTTCGGGCGGACCGAGACGAGCCACGAGCATCTTGTCGACGCGGCGGCGATCCATATCGACGACTTCGAAGCGCCAGCCGCCCCATTCGAAATGGTCGCCCGCCGCCGGGATCCGGCCGAATTGCGCGAGCACGAAACCGCCCAAGGTTTGATACGCCGCATCGGCTTCGTTTGGCAGCGGCTGCACGATGCCCAGCAACGTTTTCAATTCGGGGATCGTGAGCGTCGCGTCGATCAACCACGACCCATCGTCGCGCTTTCTCGCTTCCGGTTGATTGGGCCGGCCGCGCTCCGGAATTTCGCCGACGATCGCCTCCATGACATCGATCAGCGTGACGAGCCCTTGCACCGCGCCGAATTCGTCGGCGACGACGGCGATGTGACGGCCGGTTTTCCGAAACTGCTCCAGCAACTGCAGCACGTTCTGCGTTTCCGGCACGAAGAGCGGCGGCAAGAGCAGGTTCTTCAATGTCGTCGGCAGCCCGATCGCCGAATGCGCCCACAACGCCTTCACTGCCACCATGCCGACCACCGTGTCGCGATTCGCCTGATAGACCGGAAAATACGAGTGGCCGCTCGTGACGATCTTACGCCAGTTTACCTCTTCCGGGTCATCGATGTTGAGAAAAACGATCTTGGGCCGCGGCGTCATGATCGCGGTCACCGCGAGCTGATCCAGCGTGAGCACGCCCTCGACCATTTCCTTTTCCGCGGCGTCGAACACGCCGGCGTGCAGCCCTTGCTCGACGAGGGCACGCACTTCGTCCTCGCCCACGCTTTCCGCGACCGATCGCGGCTTCACCCGGAGGAGTTTGACCACGCCATCCGTCGTAATCTCGTACACTTTCAGGACCGGCGCCATGATCCAGGCCAGCGCGCGCACCAAACCCGCGAGCAAGATGGCGACCTTTTCGGGGTGCGCCGCCGCGACGCGCTTCGGCACGAGTTCGCCGAATACGAGCATGAAGGACGTCAGCCCGAAAGTGACGAGCACGAGCGAAAGCCAGCCGGCCTGCGACTCGAGCTGCGGCCACCGCGCCAGAGCGACCGCGACCTGGGTGGCCAGCTTGGCGCCGGCCAACACGCCCGCGATCATGCCGCTCAATGTCAGCCAAAACTCGACGAGCTCGAGAAAACGTGCCGGCTGATCGGCGAGCGCGAGCGCGTTTGCGGCTCGCGCGTTGCCCGCGCCGGCGAGTTTGCGCAGCTTCGTCTTGCGCGCCGAAACGACCGCCGTCTCCGCCATCGCAAGCACGCCATTGGCCATGACAAGGAGTGCAAGAATCAGCAGCTCAGTGGGTACGCTCAACATGGCAGGCCGACACGTTAAAACGGATACGTGACGGCGCAATCTTTTGCCGCGCAGCGACCAGATCGTTCAGGTTCAATCTGAACTGGCACGATCGGACGCGGACCCCTCGTTTTCCGCGATGGCACGGATAGACGCGGAAACGGACCGAGAGCCGAAATTCGAATCCGGCTTTATCCGAGTAATCCGCGGAAACTGACTAAACCCCTGCCGTGATGCGGCCCGACGCCTCCCCCTCGCATCCTATCTAAATTTTTCACACATCTCGGCCACGCCAGGAATCTTGTCGACCAAGTGGCGATGCCGGGGCTCGAACTTCGGCGCGAACGAGCGCTGCTGGCGGCCGACGAGAATGCGAAACACATAGCCGTCGTAGCCCGGCGAGGTAGCCGTGGGGTGATAACCGCGATCGATCAGAAAAGTGTCCCCGTGTTGCGCCATCAGCGACATCGGCGGCGTCCCATCGCCGTCGTAGCAGAACTGCGCCGCGAACCCCGACTCCGGCCGAAAGCGATAGTGATAGATTTCCTCGAAATCCGTCTCTTCCGGCGGCTGTTCGTGGTCGTGCTTGTGCGGCGGATAACCAAGCCAGCAACCTTCGTCGACGAACACTTCGCTCACGAGCAAACGGCCCACCCGGCCGGCAGCGTTCTGGCCGAGAATCGAAAAGATCCGACGATGGGAATGCGTTTCCGGCGAACCGACTTTGATGATCTCGACCTCCTCCGGGGCGATGCGAAAGGGCGCGAAAGGCTGCTCGCACAATCCGCCCGCCACCGCGACCTCGGTGCCATCGCGCGTGGCGCGAATCGTGATCCGCGGGCAAGTCCCGCAATACACGGAGTCGGCCGGTCCGTCCCAAATGTCGACGCGCCGGCCGATGTTGTGAAACTCGCGGGCGCACGCGGCGATGTCGGCGCGGCCGGACAATACCACGCAAAGCAGTTCGCATTGCGGCACGTCGATGGTGCGCGTCTCGCCGGCGGAGAGTCGCAGCAGGTTGAAATAACTCAGGGTCAGCGTGCCTGCACCTGGTTCTACGATCGAAGAATTTCGGTTATCTGCGGCGCGAATCAGTTTGGCCATGCTAACAACCGACGCCGTAAGGCTCAGGCACCCATTTGCCTAAGTCGTGCGGTGATGTCGGAGCGCAAACGGTCGACATGGTTTTGCACAAAGTCCAGCGGCGACAGCGTTTCGTTTTGCACCAGCGGCGTCAGATCGAGCGCCCATGTGATGCCCGCCATCCGATCCGTCGCGTGCGAGGTGTGGAAGGTCGCGTTGGCCGCGCGGCGACCAAGCGTCGCGAGGTCGTAGCGTTTGCCCCCGCCGATCTGCGAATCGAAGACGCGGAGCAATTCCGCCGCGAGCTCCGGCCGGGCACTCGTGTCGAGAGCGACTTTGTCGGCGTCGACCAGCCAATCGAGATCGCGCCATACTTCGCAGCCGAGCACCCGTTGCGGCCGTCGCTCGCGCGGCAAGCCGCGCAAGGCCTCGAGGCAGCGCAGCAACACGCCGACGTGCGTGTCGTGCTTATCCGCCGGCTGGTGCAAATAAACGATCTCCGGCGAGCACGCCCCGAAGATCGCCGCGAGATCCGCCTGCGGGCCGGCATGGCCCGGCCGTTTGACGTCTGCGCTCGGGTGCGCGAGCTGCAGCTGCAAATTGTACCGGCCGATCGTCGCCGCCCGCCGCTGCTCCTCGCGCCGCACCGCTTGCAGGTCGGCATCCGTCGAGGCCGCGTACCGTCCCGTGCGCGGCGAACCGGCGCCGTTCGTCACGACGACCCCGGTGAAATGCCGATCCGGACGCTCGTAACATTCGGCGATGCCATGGTACGCCATGATCTCGATGTCGTCCTGGTGCGCCGCCACGCAGAGATGCGTCGTCCGCGCGAGCGCCGTTTCCGGTGCCGTCGCATCGGGCACAAACACATCCGCATCGGAACGGGAAAAGTGCATCGTCAGAAGAGCGTCGCGGGATACTTGCCCGTGCGCACAAGTTCGGCGATCGCCGCCGACACGCGCGGTTTGTCCTCACGGTAGGTGACGCCGAACCAGCTGCTATCGGTCGGAAGCACCGTGACGCTGGCTTCCTGGCGGGCGATCATCGTCGAAACCGCCGCCGGCAAATAAAACTCCGCCTTCATCGGATCGATCGCCGGCGTCGCAGCAGGGTTTGTTGTAGCTGGGCTCCTAGAGCCCGGCCCGGGGTCACGGACCCCGGCTTCATTCCCACCCACATCACGTGCCGTCGCCACGCGCGCGAGGAAGTCCGTGAGCTGCCGCTCGAGCGCCGGGAACAAATCCGGCGTGAAGCCCCAGCAATTCATCGACACGATTTCGTCGCCCGAGAATTTGCGACCCGCGCCGATATCGGCCGGTGCGATGCCGGTTTGCTCGACGATCTTTTCCAGCGCGCCATCGCCCGCCATCGTGCAGACGCCGCGCGACACCGTGCCATGCTCCGAGAGCGTGTTCGCCAGCCGAAAGCCGACCATGGCGAACTGGGCTGCGGGACGACCGCCGGACGCGCGCTGCAAAAATCCCGCCAAGCGACGAAACGAATCCAGTCCGTAGAAGTCGTCCGCGTTGATGACCGCAAAGTTGCCGGTCGCGGCGTCTCGCGCGCACCACACGGCATGTCCCGTGCCCCAGGGTTTTTCGCGGCCGCCGACCGGGGCGAACCCGACCGGCAAGGCCTCCGCCGACTGAAATGCATAATCGACCGCGACGCGGCCCGCATAACGCGCGCCGACTTTTTCCCGAAACATCGCCTCGAAATCGCGGCGAATCACGAAGACCACCCGCGTGAAGCCAGCCCGCAGCGCATCGAACACCGCATAATCGAGCACGGTTTCACCGCCGGGCCCAACGGGATCGATTTGTTTCAGCCCGCCATAGCGCGAGCCCATACCGGCAGCGAGGACGACAAGCGTGAGCGACATCGACGCGAGCAGAAGCGATTGCCCGCAGCCGTCAACTCACGAGCGACTGACTCCCTCGTAGCTGCGAGCGCCAGCGAGCGGAAGCCGCCCTTTAAAAAGACCGCCCCGCGAATTACGCGAATGCACGCGGATTCAAAACATCTCCGGGAGGCAGATCGAATCCTGCCATGCAGAAGATTTCGCACCTATTCGCCTCATTCGCGTGATTCGCGGGCAGCTGCCCGGACCGCGGCGCTCTGGACTTCTTCTCGCCGAGCGGTGACGGTATCGGGATGCACCTGACATCCGTGAGGTTGTGTCTGTTGCCAATCCCGTGGCTGGCCGCATGTGCCGCTCTCTTCCTTTCGGGCTGCCATCGGACCAACGACGCGAAAAACGGCGAGCTCGTGCTGTCCGGCAATATCGAAGCCGTCGACGCCCAGCTGAGTTTCAAGAACCCGGGCCGCGTCGCTCAACGGCTCGTCGCCGAAGGCGATCGCGTCACCGCGGGCCAGCTTATCGCCAAGCTCGACGACACCGAGCAACGGCAAGAGCTCGCGTTGCGCCGCGCCGAAGTCGCAGTCGCGGAGGCGGCGCTCGCCGATCTCGAGGCCGGCTCGCGCCCGCAAGAAATTGCGTCGGCCGAGGCGTCGGTGCGCAGCGCCGAAGCGGACCGCGATCGCGCGCAACTGGAATTCAAGCGGCAACAGGAACTGCTGAAGGATGCGGCCGTCGCCCAGCGCGAGTTCGACACCGCGGAGGCGCAGTTTAAGGTGGCGGAGGCGCGCGTCGCGGAAGCCGCGGAACGCCTCAAGCTCGTGCGCGAAGGCCCCCGCGCCCAAGCGGTTCAACAGGCGAAAGCGCGCGTCGAACAAGCCCGGGCCGGCGTCGCCCTCGCCGAAACGATGGTCGCCAACGCCACCCTCACCTCGCCGCTGACCGGCGTCGTGCTGTCGCATAATATCGAACCCGGGGAGTTCGTCGCCCCCGGCACGCCCGTGGTCACGGTGGCCGATACGGTGCACGTTTGGGTGCGCGCCTACATCGATCAAACGGATCTCAGCCGGATCAAGCACGGGCAACAGGTCTCGGTGCACGTGGATGGCCCATCGAATCGCGGCTATACCGGCGTCGTCGGCTTTATCTCCTCCGAAGCCGAATTCACCCCCAAGACGGTGCAAACCCCGAAAGAGCGGGTGAAGCTCGTCTATCGGATCAAGGTCGACGTGGAAAACCCGAACGACGAGCTGAAGCCCGGCATGCCGGCGGACGTGGTGATTCACACCGCGGACCAACCGCAGACTAAAAGTTAACCGCGAAGATCCGCGTGAGCATGGCAGCCC